>NZ_JACVVH010000020.1:0-102031 GCF_016647865.1 Pseudomonas sp. S60
GTGCCATGCACCGCGCTGCCTGCTTCGCGGGTGAACCCGCTCCCACAGGATAGGGGTTCACCCGAGAAAGCGCCTGATCAGGCGGAAGCGCCCAACTTTCCTGGGCGTCGCACCTGGGGCTGCGAGGCGTTGGCGCCTGCGCTTTCTTCGATGGCCTGCTGAATCGCCTTGCGGCGGCGTTCTTCGGCGCGGCGGCTGAAGTGCCAGACAAAGAAGGTCACCCACGATACAAACAGCAGAATCAGGCTCCCACAGAGGCGCCCACACTGCTAGTCAGAAAAAATGCGCAATCCTTGTGGGAGTGGGTTTACCCGCGAAACAGGCAGCGCGGAGTAGGGCACCGGCTTCGCCGGTGTTCGCGGCTGAAGCCGCTCCCACAGGTCCCTGCCAGGTCAACTGGATACTTGCGGCTCTATGAGCATTGCGATGCGCCGCAGGCGGCGCTCGCCCCCGTCAGTTCTGTTCCGCCACACTCGACTTGCCTTGGCGCGTCTCGATCTCGTCGATCAGGCGCTTGGCCAGTGCCGGGTAGTTCTCGTCAAAGTGGTGGCCGCCCGGCAGCTTCAAACGCTCGCCCACGGCCGTCTTGTCGGTACAACCGCTTTCGTCGGTTTCTTCCACCCCGTACACGCACACCACCTTGGCCGCTGGCAGTTTTGCCATTTCCGGGCCTGTAGGCGCTTCCTGGCCTTCCTTGCCCAACCAGCCTTCAACTTCGATCTCAAAGCTGCCACTGCGAGCGAAGGCCAAAAGCACAACGGCATCGATGCGTTGCTGGTCCTCGGGCGGCAGGCGGTTATAGATGGCCGGCAGTACGTCTGCACCAAATGAATAACCGGTCAGCACGAAGCGCTTGGTGCCCCACTTCTGGCGGTAGTGATGCATGAGCTCAGACAGGTCGGCTGCGCTCTGTTCCGGCGTCTTGTGCTGCCAGTAGTAGCGGAGGGTGTCGATGCCCACCACCGGGTAACCGAGCTTGGCCATTTCCCCGGCCACATCACGGTCAAGGTCGCGCCAGCCGCCGTCACCGGAAAGGAACAGGGTCACGGTGTCAGTCGTCTGCCCGGCAGGTACTTCAACCACCGGTATGGCCAGTGCGTTGCCGTCCTGGCCAACCAGCGCCTGGGTCAGCTGCGCCTTGAGCACTTGTGGCAAATGAATGTCGTAGTCGCTGATGCTGGTTTCGGCGTTGGCCTGGTCGCGAACGAAGGCGGCGCTGGCATCATCGGGGTTGTCGTTCCAGGCAACGTTCCAATGGCCGTGGGGGGCGGATTTAGGCAGCGGGGCCTGGCACCCGGGTTGCTCCAGCGTGAAACCAACGGAAATAGCCCGGGCCTTGTCGTTGCCTTGGTTGGCCAGCCAGCGCCAGGCCTGTGCGGCACCTGGCCCGATACCGGCCACCAACGTGGGTGGCTGCGGCAACTGGGCCAGCGCCTGGTCCATCGCTTGCTGCTGCTTGCTGCAATCGGCGGCGGGCAAGGTCACCTGCACCAGTTGCGCATCTGCGGCCTGGGCCAGGTCCAGCAGTTGCTTGTGGGTCAGGGCCTGGTCTTCAGGCACACCGATGGCGACCCGGGCGGTGGCGCGCACCCCGGGGGTAACACGGGTGATGCTGGTGCCATCAATGGTCAGTTGTTCAAGCCGGGCCTCAGGTGCTGGGCGCGTCCATAGCCAGAACGCCAACCCGGCGCCAAGGGCGGCCAGCAGCAAAGGAACCAGCAGGTACAGCCAAAAGCGTCGGGTCATCAGCGTTTCACCAATCCAGTCAAGCCGCCGGCAATCAGGGCAGCAGTGTCGGCCAGTGCCACCAGCGGGTCGAGCCCGGCTGGCACAGCCATGTAACGGGGTTCCCAGTCCGGTTGGAACTTGTCCTTGAAACGGCGCAGCCCCTGGAAGTTGTAAAGCTGCTCGCCACGGCGGAACACCATCGAACCCAGGCGCTGGGTAAGGGGCGCGCCACGGCGCGGCTGCAGGCCGGAAAGCGGCACCATGCCGAGGCTGAAGCGACCGTAGTCATGGCTTTTGTAATGCAGGATCAGGCCGATCATCATGAATTCCATGGTCAGCTTCGGCGCCTCTGGGTGGGCGCGCATCAGGTCCAGGCTCGCCAGTTCGTTGCTGTGGGTTTCCAGCAGGTTGGCAAACGCCACCGGCCGGCCCTGGAAGCGAATCAGGGCGATGCGGAAGTGCTGCAGGTACTCCGGGCTGAAACGCCCCAGCGAGAAGCCTTTTTCTCGCACGTTCTTGCCGGTCAGCCAGGCATCCGAAATTTCCTTCAGCTCGGCCAACGGGGCTTGGCCGTGCTCGTGAATTTCCAGGGTCAGGCCATCACGACCGCCACGGTTCCAGGTGTAGCGCAGGTCCTTCATCTCCTTGCCTTTGGCTTCGAGATCAAAGCGGCGTAGGTCGACCCGGGCTTCCTCGCCCAGCTTCAACGCGGTCAGGCCAATGTCCATGTAGAACGGCAGGTTCTCGGCGCGCACCTGGTAGAACACCGGCCGGGCATGGTGCAGGTCGCACAGGTCACGGAACTGCCAGATCATTTCGGCACGTTCCTGGGCGGGGCCAATAGGGTCGTACAGCGCCACCAAGCTGCGACCACGGCGTGCGTACATCAGAAACGCGTTGTCGCGGGGGTGGAACAGCAGGGCCTTGTCGCCGGTCAGGGCCAGGCCCCCGTCGGGTTGGTCCGACGCCAGCAGTATGCGGTTGGCGCGCTGCAGCTCCGCTTCATCAGGCTGATGAATGACCGGTGGCGCCGTACGCAGCAGCCAGGTCAGCGCCAACGCCGCCAGCAGCAAGGCACTGCCCATGGCCGCACGCAGACCGCGTGGGGCATCGGCGTCCAACGTGAACTGCCACCACAGTTGGTGGCTGTACGGCACGTCCTGGTAAGCGAACAGCAGCAGCCATACCGAAGCACCGACCGCGCAGGCACTGGCGACCAGATACACCGGCGAGAACGGCAGTTCCAGCAGGCGGCTTGGGCGGTAGAACGAGCGGCGGAACAAGGCGAGCAGGGCGGCGGTGAATGTCAGCAGGGACGCTTCTTCCCAGTCGAAGCCCTTGAGCAGCGACAGCAACGAGCCCACCAGCAGCAGTACCGTGGTCAACAGCCAGGCAGCCGACAGGCGCCGGCGCAGGCCCTGGGCCAGCAGCAGGCACAGTACGCCAATCAGGCTGGCGCCAAAGTGCGATGCGTCGATCAGCCGGTGAGGGATCAGGAAACCCATGTGCTCAAGGCGCGAGTCAATCTCGGGTGTAGCGCCGGAGAACAGCAACACCACGCCGGAGATGAACACCATGATCGCCAGGATCGGCGCAGCCAGCCCCGATGCAGCCTTCATTGCCTGCTGGGCGAACAGCAGGCGCTTGGCTTCATTGGCCAGCAGCAGTACGCACGCCACCAGCAACGGCAGCACCACATAGATCAGCCGATAAAGCAGCAAGGCCGCTGCCAGCGGAGCGGCACCCAGCTGGTTGGCAAAGGCGGCCAGCAGGATCGCTTCGAATACCCCGACACCTCCCGGTACGTGGCTGAGCACGCCGGCTGCCAAGGCTAGCAGGTAGACCAGGACGAACGCGCCGAAGGGTGGTGCCTCTGGCAGCAGCAGGTACAGCACAGTAGCCGCAGCGGCGACATCCAGCGCAGTGATCAGCAACTGCAGGCCTGCCAGGCGGGCACCCGGCAGGCGCAGGGTGCGGCGGCCCAGTTGCACCAGCAGGTTGTCTGCCAGCGGTTGCTCCGCCAGGCGCCTGCGGTACAAGCCGGCCACCAGCAGTGCGCTGGCCACTAGCACCGCGATGGCGACACCTGCCAGCAGGGTGGGCGATAAACGCAGGGCAGTGGAGGCCGCGGGCAGGTTGCTCAAGGTGGCCAGGGCTGCCAGCGGTGGCAGTGCGCAGCCCAGTGAAAGGCTGGCGAATACCGTCATGCGCGCCACTTCACCCGCACCGAGCCCCTGACGGGCATAGAGGCGATAACGCACCGAACCGCCCGAGAGCATCGACAGGCCAATGGCATTACCAATCGCGAACGCGCTGAAGCCGCCCAGCACCAGGCTGCTTGCCGGCAATTTCACCCCGGCGTAACGGCTGGCCGACCACTCGTAACCCAGCAGGATCACAAAGCCGACCACGGTCGCCAGCAAGGCGCCCAGCAACGCGTGCACCGGCACACTCAGCATGGCGTCGTGCAGGGCATAGATGTCCAGCTCGCTCAGCAAGTGGCGGCAGGCGATCAGCGCCATGGTGAACAACAGCAGGGTCACCGCCAGGCCAATGGGCTGGCGGTAACGGCTGATGCGTTCGAGCAAAGGCAGGCGCTGCGCTGCAGTTGGCAGTGCGGTTGCCAGTGGCCCTGCGGGTTCGGGGTTGTGCGAAGTCATGGGTTACCTCGTGCATCAGGCGCGAGGTGAAGAAGAGGTGCGGCCAAGTGAAAGTCCCTTTGGGAAAACGTATCCAATATTACTCCTGCCCAAGGCGCTTAACAGCCAGGCAGCGTTAAAGATAGTTCATTCTAAGGGCGGCGGGCCAAGCCTGTGGTTGGGCAGGCCCCAGCAAAACAAGGCGGGCGGTGTATACGGGGGGCTAAAGCAACAAACCCCGCCTGTCGCTAAACAGGCGGGGTTTGTTCTGACGATATGGTTGCGGGAGCCGGATTTGAACCGACGACCTTCGGGTTATGAGCCCGACGAGCTACCAGGCTGCTCCATCCCGCGTCAGTGGGGCGAATTCTACAGTTTCCATGGATGGTGTCAAGCGCTACTTGTTGATTCTTTTGATTTTTTTAGCCGCACTTTCTCAGGGCCAAAGAAAAAGGCCACTGCGTTAACAGTGGCCTTCTCTCGAATCTGGTTGCGGGAGCCGGATTTGAACCGACGACCTTCGGGTTATGAGCCCGACGAGCTACCAGGCTGCTCCATCCCGCGCCTGTGAGATCGAATTCTACGGATTTCCCTGGCAGTGTCAAGCTTTATTCTAAAAAAACCTTTCCCGTTCAAACTCTTAGCAGCCGTGAAAGGGGAGCGCCCCAGGCGTGGCGGGGTTTTCAGGCCGGTAATCGGGCAACCCTGGGCACAGGCTGTTTCACTCCAGGCCTCATGCGCTACTATCTGTATGAATTTACAGTGCTCACGGTCATCCATGTCTTTGCGCAAGATCATCCACGTCGACTGCGACTGCTTCTACGCAGCAATCGAGATGCGCGACGACCCACGCCTGGCCGGTCGGCCGATGGCAGTGGGTGGCTCCGCCGAGCGGCGTGGGGTCATCGCCACCTGCAATTATGAGGCGCGTGCCTATGGTGTGCGCTCGGCCATGTCGTCCCGCCATGCCCTCAAGCTGTGCCCGGACCTGTTGATCGTCAAGCCGCGTTTCGAGGCCTACCGCGAAGCTTCCCGTGAAATCCACAGTATTTTCCGCGAGTACACCGACCTGATCGAGCCGTTGTCCCTTGATGAAGCCTATCTGGACGTCAGTGACAGCCAGTGGTACGCCGGCAGCGCCACGCGCATCGCTGAAGACATTCGCCGGCGTGTTGCCCGCACACTGCATATCACGGTTTCTGCAGGTGTGGCGCCCAACAAGTTTCTGGCCAAGATCGCCAGTGACTGGCGTAAGCCCAATGGGTTGTTCGTGATAACGCCCGACGAGGTCGAGGCGTTTGTCGCCGCATTGCCGGTTGCCAGGCTGCATGGGGTGGGCAAGGTGACCGCAGAGAAGCTGACGCGCCTTGGCATTGAAACCTGCCTGCAACTGCGAGACTGGTCGCGCCTGGCGCTGGTGCGCGAATTCGGCAGTTTCGGCGAGCGCTTGTGGGGGTTGGCCCGAGGCATTGACGAGCGGGTTGTTCATAACGACAGCCGTCGCCAATCGGTCAGCGTGGAAAACACCTACGACACCGACCTGCCGGACCTGGCCAGTTGCCTGGCGCGCTTGCCGGAGCTGCTGGAAAGCCTGAATACACGCATCGAACGAATGGACGCCAGCTACCGACCGGACAAACCCTTCGTCAAGGTCAAGTTTCACGACTTCACCCAGACCACGCTGGAGCAGGCCGGGGCGGGCAGGGACCTGGACAGTTATCGGCAGTTACTGGGGCAGGCGTTCGCCAGGGGTGGCAAACCGGTGCGTTTGCTGGGGGTAGGGGTGAGGTTGCGTGACCTGCGCGGGGCGCATGAACAGATGGAGTTGTTCCCGCCGCAATAGCGCACCTGGCGACGGTGCGCCCGCTTTCTATAAAGAAGGCGCATTTTGCCAGTGGATCAATGGGTCAGTGCGCGCCTGGGTCGGCCACCAGCCGGCCGGTTGCCTTGGTCAACGACTTGAGAAACTCCTGTTGCAGCTCCGGGTCGTTGCGCGTGAGCTCGATCAGGCTTTGCTCCATTTCGCTGGCTTCCTCTTCCAGGCCCAGCTCTGACAGGCGTTTGACCCGATGCACCCATTGCCCGACATCGTCGTCTTCGAGGTCGTCGAAAATCAGCTCGTGGGCTTCGCGCAACTTGTTGCGCAGCGTGGCGCTGACCAACAGGCTGGCATCACCGCGTACCGCGTTGTCTTCATCCACTACCTGTAGATGCAGTGTGCCAACGTGGTTGAGGTTCTGTTCGGAGAACGGAGTGTCCAGCAGGTTCAAGCGCAACATGCCATTGCGGTCGGTGGTGAGTTCGTGGGTCATCTTGCCCGCTTTCACCTCGACCAGGCGCTCGCTCCACGGCATGCTCGTGGCCTCTTCGCGCTTGGCTTTCTGCACTTCGCTGATACCCGCAAGGTTCTGCTGGGCGCGGCCATTGGACGCCACGTTCATGAACGGGTTGAGGCCGTCCACGCCGTAGCTCAGCCAGTCATGGGTGACACTTTGCGGCAGGTTGCCCAAGGCGAAGACGTTGACCACGTTTGCCCCAACGCCTGCCACCACCGCAACAGCGCCAAGCGGGATTTCGTAGATTTCCCGCCATGGCTGGTAGGGCGTATAGCGGTCGTAGTGACGGGTCACTTCGTATTCGGTGACTTCAAAACGCTTCTGCTCGTGCACGCGCACACGTCGCTGCGGCAGCTCCATGACCTCTGGCTCGCCAACATCGATTTGCAAGGTGTGCTCGAGCAGCTTGCGCTCCACGCGCTCCTCATGGTCGCTACGCTGGGGCATCTGGTTGGCGCAGCCGCTGACGAGCAGGGCGCCGCAGAGTGCGGCGCCCGTCAGGTTGAAGGTACTTCGCTTTGACATGATCACTCGGGCATTGGTTATCAGCGGCGAACGCGGGTCTGCAGGAAGGTCAGCACCTCGTTGAGCGGCAACGCCTGGGCATCCTGCTCTGTCCGGTGCTTGTATTCCAGGTTGCCATCAGCCAGGCCGCGGTCACTGACCACGATGCGGTGCGGAATACCGATCAGTTCCATGTCGGCGAACTTGATGCCGGGGCTGGTCTTCTTGTCCCGGTCGTCCAGCAGCACTTCGTAACCGGCAGCGGTCAGCTCGGCATACAGCTTGTCGGTCGCCTCGCGAACAACCTCGGTCTCATAACGCAGCGGTACCAGGGCGATCTGGAAGGGCGCCAGCGCATCGTTCCAGATAATGCCCTTGTCGTCGTGGTTCTGCTCGATGGCAGCGGCCACCACACGGGATACACCAATGCCGTAGCAGCCCATGGACAGCACCACTGGCTTGCCGTTTTCACCCAGTACCTGGCACTTGAGCGCCTCGCTGTACTTGGTGCCCAGCTGGAAGATATGGCCCACTTCGATACCGCGCTTGATCACCAGCGTGCCTTGGCCGTCCGGGCTTGGGTCGCCTTCGACCACGTTACGCAGGTCGGCCACCTGAGGTACTGGCAGGTCGCGTTCCCAGTTCACGCCGAAGTAGTGCTTGTCGTCGATGTTGGCGCCGATGCCGAAGTCGCTCATCAGGGCCACCGAGCGGTCGATCACGCACTCCAGCGGCAGGTTCATCGGGCCGAGCGAGCCGGCGCCGGCGCCAATGGCGTCACGCAGGTCGGCATCGGGTGCCATGACCAGCGGGTCAGCCACCTGCTCCAGCTTGGCGGCCTTGATTTCGTTGAGCTCGTGGTCACCACGCACGACCAGGGCGACCAGCTTGCCCTCTTCGGAGCCACGTACGATCAAGGTCTTGACGGTTTTCTCGATCGGCAGGCCGAAGTTTTCAACCAGCTGGGCAATGGTCTTGGCATCGGGCGTATCGACCAGGCGCAGCTCTTCGGTAGGGGCGGGGCGCACGGTTTCCCGCGGCATGGCCTCGGCCTTCTCGATGTTGGCGGCGTAGTCGGAGCTGTCGCTGAAGATCACATCGTCTTCACCCGACTCGGCCAGCACGTGGAATTCGTGCGAGTAGCTGCCGCCGATGGAGCCGGTGTCGGCCTGCACAGGGCGGAAATCCAGGCCCAGGCGGGTGAACACATTGGTGTACGCCTGGTGCATGCGGTCGTAGGTCTCCTGCAGGGAGCCCTGGTCGGCATGGAACGAGTAGGCGTCCTTCATGATGAACTCGCGGCCGCGCATCAGGCCGAAGCGCGGGCGGATCTCGTCACGGAACTTGGTCTGGATCTGGTACATGTTCAGCGGCAGCTGTTTATAGCTGGACAGCTCATTGCGGGCCAGGTCGGTGATGACCTCTTCGTGGGTAGGGCCCACGCAGAACTCACGCTGGTGACGGTCCTTGACCCGCAGCAGCTCGGGGCCGTACTGCTCCCAGCGGCCGGATTCCTGCCACAGTTCGGCGGGCTGGATGCTGGGCATCAGCACTTCCAGTGCGCCGGCTGCGTTCATTTCCTCGCGCACCACGTTCTCGACCTTGCGCATGACCCGCAGGCCCATCGGCAGCCAGGTGTACAGGCCGGAGGCCAGTTTGCGGATCATGCCGGCACGCAGCATGAGCTGATGGCTGATGACCACTGCGTCGGCAGGGGTTTCTTTCTGGGTGGCGAGCAAATATTGACTGGTGCGCATGGTTAGCCGTGTCTAATACGTTGAAATAGCCCCGCATTGTACGGGGGTGAAACGAAGGCGTACAGGATGCCCCAGGGCGCCGCTGTTGTCAGCCAAAGAAAAAGCCCGGCGTGATCGCCGGGCTTTTCAAGTGCGGGGCACTGCAAGCCAGGCTTACAGGATGCTCAGCGGGTACTCCACGATCAGGCGCAGTTCGTCCAGCGATGGGGAGCCGTAGTAGACGCCATCGGAAGAGCGGTAGGTGGCCTGACGTACGCGGAAGCTGAGGTCCTTGGCCGGGCCTTCCTGCAGCACGTACTTGATGTCGATGTCGCGTTCCCATTCCTTGCCATTGCTGGTGGTGCCGGTGTCTGCACCGGTACCGCGCACGTAGCGAGTCATGAAGCTCAGGCCTGGGATGCCGTACTCGGCAAAGTTCAGGTCGTAGCGGGCCTGCCAGGACTTCTCGCCTTCGGCGTTGAAGTCGGAACGCGCCACGGAGTTGGCCAGGAACACGGTGCCACCGCCGTCTACGCCGTAGCCATAGTCGCCGTCACCGGTCACTTTCTGGTAGGCCAGGGTGAAGGTGTGCGCGCCGATGTTGTACGCGCCGGACAGGCTGAAGGCACGGTTGTCGAGCTTGGTCACGCCGTCTTTTTCGGCGCGCTGCAGGCCTTGGCCGTCGCTCTTGGTGTCGTAGAAGTTGAAGTCGAACACCAGGCCTTGCTTGTCGGACAGCGGCAGCGCCCAGTTGACGTTGGCGTAGTATTTGCGCCAGTAGTCTTCGACCTTGGAGTAGTACAGGCTGGTGGACAGGCTGTCGGTGAAGGCGTAGGTACCACCGAATACATCGGCTTCCTTCAGGCGCAGGCTGTCACGGTTGGTCTGCTCCTGGCCGGTCAGGCTGGTGAAGCGGCCGGCGTGCAGGGTCAGGCCTTTGATGTCGTTGCTGGTGAGCAATGCACCTTGGGCGATTTCAGGCAGCAGGCGGCTGTCATCGGTTGCGAAGACGGGCAGCGCAGTGAACTGGTCGCCGACTTTCAGCACGGTGTCGGAAATGCGGAATTTCACCGCGCCGCCGCCCTTGGAGTAGTCATCCTGCGAGCGGCCGTCGGAGCCCGTCGGGAACAGGCCGGTGCCGGCGCGGCCTTTGCCGCTGTCCAGTTTCAGGCCCAGCATGCCGATGGCGTCCAGGCCTACACCTACGGTGCCCTGGGTGAAGCCCGACTCGTAGGTGCCGACGAAACCGAGGCCGGTTTCTTCGCGGCGGCTTTGGCCGCCCTGGTTGTTGCGGAAATCACGGCTGAAATACAGCATGCGAGTTTTGACGCTCAGCTTGCTGTCTTCAACAAAACCTTTGGACTCATCCTGCGAAGAGGCCAGTGCCATCTGCGAGGACCCCGCCGAAACGGCCAGGGCGATCATGCTCCACTTCATCACGCGCATCGTGATTTGCTCCTTTGGTTTTTTTAGGAAGAGTACCGCTGCATCCAGGTGTTCTAGTTATCGGGTGCAGCTCTTTCTTGTTATGTCGGCGAAAAGATATAGCACGCTGACTGACGTTGGCGATATGGCAATAAGCACTCTTTACGGAACTTTTTTTCCACGTCGCTGTCGGGCATTTTCAGGTCGTAATCCGCAGCTTTTCACACATAGCCTTGGTAACCCGGGTATTGCAGTAGTCATGCCGACTTGGCGTCAGAGCAATGCAACAAGCGTGCTCATATTTGCCCCTGTTGATGAAATTTTCACATTTGCCGCGGGCGACCACCGCCGAGGTCCTGAAAACACGGGGTGTGGGCTGTCTGATGGTGTGCCTGTGTAAACCCACGTGGCAAACCCGCTAGCTTGCTATCAAAGTCAATGTGTTACCGCGATTTGTTAATCCAGAGTCAATTGTGGCCTTCGTTTGTGTCAGACCGTGTGCAGGAGGCGTCATTTTGGTGCGAAAAGTAGCGCTGTGTTACCGGGGTCGTGCAGCGTATTCTGATGACGGCTTTTTTTTGCGTTGTAACCGCTGTATCCGCTTGGAGGAGGTTCACTTTGTTTGTTCTTGATTCGCGTTTGCAACTCGATACGGTGGTGCTGGGTGACTTCGCGCTGTGCCAGCTGCTGCTGAGCAAGGATGCCAACTATCCGTGGTTCATCCTGGTGCCAAAACGCCCGGGCGTCAGTGAGCTTTTCGACCTGGACGCCGCAGAGCAACACCAGCTGTGGCAAGAAACCACCCAGTTGGCCGTCGCGCTCAAAGCCAGCTATGGCGCAGACAAGATGAATGTCGCCACCCTGGGTAACGTGGTCAGCCAGTTGCACATGCATGTGATCGTGCGCATGCAGGGCGATGCGGCCTGGCCGGCACCGGTTTGGGGCAAGTGCCCGGCGGTGAGCTACAGCGACGAGCAGGTGCAAGTGGTTCGCCAGCGCGTGCGGGCTTTGCAGCTGGAAGGCTTCAAGGAGGCCGCCGATGTCGCTTGAGCAGCGGATGGTCGAGCTGGAAACCCGTCAGGCGTTTCAGGATGACACCATCCAGGCGCTCAATGACGTGGTGGTGGAGCAGGGGCGGGTGATCGAGCGGCTGCAGCTGCAGATGGCCGAGCTGCTCAAGCGTTACGAGGAAATGGTAGGGCAGTACGGCAGTGAGGGTGAGGAGGCGCCGCCGCCTCATTACTAAGGGCGGCGGGGTACCTGTCGGGCCGGTAACCGGCCCGCTGGTGGTGCGGCGTTCAGCGGCGGTTCACCGCCACCACGTCCTCGGCCTGCAGGCCTTTGTCGCGGTGCATCACGGAAAACTCGACGCGCTGGCCCTCCACCAGAATGCGGTGGCCCTCACCGCGAATGGCGCGAAAGTGCACGAAAATATCGTCGCCGGAATCCCGGGAGATAAAGCCGAAGCCTTTGGAGGTGTTGAACCACTTCACGGTGCCGGTATCCCGGTTGCCCGCATCGGGTGCGCTGTGCTGGGTTGCACGCGCCTTGCGCGGGCTTTGGGCGAAACCCGCCACCAGGTGCAGCAGTACAGCCAGCGATGCACAGACCAACGCCGCCAGGTTGCCCATTTCCGGGCGCGCCAGCAGGGTCAGGGTTTGCAGCACCACCGCTACCACCAGCAAAGCGCAGGCCAGGTATTGCAGTTGTTGCCTGGCGCCGCGGTAGTACAGCGGTACCACCGGTGCCAGTACCAGGTTGAGCAGGCCGAGCAGGGCCAGGTACACCGCGTCGGGTTGTTGCAGGAAGGGTATGGCTTCGGTTTTCAGGCTGGGCATGAACGATAGCAGCAGCGCTGCCACGCCCGTCACCAGATGGACGATCTTGAACATGGGATTGGCTCACAGTTGATAAAGCTGATCACGGGGAGAGCTGGCGGCACGGTGCGCATGAGATGTAGAGCGCGAACACATGACCCACAGCCTATGCACCCGGCAATTGCAGTCCGCACGGGTGGCACGCTGCCTATTTAACAGTAAAGCCGCAGGGTACTCAAACCGCAGGGCGTTCGCGGGTGGCCTGCAACGCCTTGTCACAGGCGCAACGCCCCAGGTATTGCTACAGTGGTCGGCACCCGTTTGGGTCTCAAGCTTTCAGAAGGGGAACGTCATGGCAATCGATATCGGCATCAATGAAGCAGATCGCAAGTCCATCGTCGATGGGCTGTCCCGCCTGTTGTCGGACACGTACGTGCTGTATCTGAAAACCCATAATTTTCACTGGAACGTCACCGGGCCATCATTCCGTACCTTGCACCTGATGTTCGAAGAGCAATACAACGAGCTGGCGCTGGCAGTCGACTCCATCGCCGAGCGTATCCGTGCACTGGGCTTTCCGGCACCCGGTTCGTATGCATTTTATGCCCGCCACTCCTCGATCGAGGAGGAGGAAGGGGTGCCCCATGCCGATGAAATGATCCGCCAGTTGGTACAGGGGCAGGAAACCGTGGTGCGCACGGCGCGCAGCATCTTCCCGGTGGTGGACAAGGTCAGTGACGAACCCACCGCCGACCTGCTGACCCAGCGCATGCAGGTTCACGAAAAAACCGCCTGGATGTTGCGAGTGCTGCTCGACGGCAAGTAGCAGGCACTGTATGCGAAGGCCCGGCCCGGGTAACCGGCCGGGCCTTTGTGGTTTGTGCGGGAAGGCTTTGCCGCTGCTCAGTGCCGACCGAACGGCGCTTCATACACCCCCTGGTACCTGATACGAGGAGGTGTGGCAGATGACCCGCGCGAGCAAACGTACGACAGGCCAGGGGCGTTGGCCTGGCAAGCAGTGCATCGACCCCTTCAAGGCCGACTTCGACATGCTGCAGACACAGCCCGTGTCCCGCTCGGTACGGTTGAACGGGTTTTCAACCTGCCTGCGCCTGGAGGCGGTGTACTGGAGCATCCTGGAGCGCATCGCTGCGGTGAACCACTGCTCGGTCAGCGCGGTACTGTCCTACGTGGACCGCGAAATACACCTGCGCCAGGGTGGGGTGCGCAACTTCAGTGGCCTCATCCGCGTGATCTGTGTGGCATGGCTGCAGGACCCGCCAGCTGCGCACTGATCGCCCGGCGGGCTGCGCAGTGTCGGTTAACCATATATAATCCCGCTTTTTGCTGCCCCGGCAGCCAGCGTTGTGGTTGACGAGAGACACCCATGCCCCTTTATGACTATCAATGTGCGTCCTGCGAGCACCGCATGGAGGTGCTGCAGAAAATCAGCGCCGCGCCGCTTACCGACTGCCCGGCATGTCAGGCCCCGGCGCTGAAGAAGTTGCTGTCGGTACCCGGTTTCCGCCTCAGCGGTAACGGCTGGTACGAAACCGACTTCAAGACTGGCGCCAAGAAGAACCTGGCAGGCGGCGACAAGGCCGACTGAGTTGAATGCTGTGACCGGGTCTTGCAGTATTAGCCCTCCGGGCGGCCAAGGCCTCCACCGAATACACGAATCACGAGAAGCGAAACCACCATCATGATGCGCAGCCATTATTGCGGCCAACTGAACGAGAGCCTGGACGGCCAGGAAGTCACCCTTTGCGGCTGGGTCCATCGTCGCCGGGACCACGGCGGGGTGATCTTCCTCGACATCCGTGACCGCGAGGGCATGGCCCAGGTCGTGTTCGACCCGGACCGCGCCGACACCTTCGCCGCTGCTGACCGCGTGCGCAGCGAGTACGTCGTGCAGGTCACCGGCAAGGTGCGCAAGCGCCCTGACGGTGCGGTCAATGCCAACATGGCGTCCGGCGCCATCGAAATCCTCGGTTATCAGCTCAATGTGCTGAACGAAGCCGAAACCCCGCCGTTCCCGTTGAACGAATACTCCGACGTGGGCGAAGAAACCCGCCTGCGCTATCGCTTCATCGACCTGCGTCGCCCGGAAATGGCCGACAAGCTGCGCCTGCGCTCGCGCATCACCAGCAGCATCCGCCGCTTCCTCGACGAAAACGGCTTCCTGGATGTGGAAACCCCGATCCTCACCCGTGCCACCCCAGAAGGCGCGCGTGACTACCTGGTGCCAAGCCGTACCCACGCCGGCAGCTTCTTTGCCCTGCCACAGTCGCCGCAACTGTTCAAGCAACTGCTGATGGTGGCCGGCTTCGACCGCTACTACCAGATCGCCAAGTGCTTCCGTGACGAAGACCTGCGCGCAGATCGCCAGCCGGAATTCACCCAGATCGACATCGAGACCAGCTTCCTGGACGAGTCCGAGATCATGGGCCTGACCGAGAGCATGATCCGCAAGCTGTTCAAGGAAGTGCTGGACCTGGAGTTCGGCGATTTCCCGCACATGACCTTCGAAGAAGCCATGCGCCGCTACGGCTCCGACAAGCCAGACCTGCGTATCCCGCTGGAACTGGTCGATGTTGCCGACCAGCTCAAGGACGTCGACTTCAAGGTGTTCGCCGGCCCGGCCAACGATCCGAAATGCCGCGTCACCGCCCTGCGCCTGCCAGGCGGCGCCAGCATGCCGCGCAGCAAGATCGACGAGTACACCAAGTTCGTCGGCATCTATGGTGCCCGCGGCCTTGCCTACATCAAGGTCAACGAGCGCGCCAAAGGGGTCGAGGGCCTGCAGTCGCCGATCGTCAAGAACATCCCCGAGGCCAACCTCAACACTATCCTCGACCGCGTCGGCGCTGTAGACGGCGACATCGTGTTCTTCGGTGCAGACAAGTTCAAGATCGTCAGCGAGGCCCTGGGCGCGCTGCGTATCCGCCTGGGTCACGACTTCGAGCTGTTCACCTGCGAGTGGGCACCGATGTGGGTCGTCGACTTCCCGATGTTCGAAGAGAACGAAGACGGCAGCTTCACGGCGTTGCACCACCCGTTCACCGCGCCGAAGTGCTCCCCGCAGGAGCTCGAGGCCAACCCCGCCACGGCCCTGTCCCGCGCCTACGACATGGTGCTCAACGGCACTGAGCTGGGTGGCGGTTCCATCCGTATCCACCGCAAGGAAATGCAGCAGGCTGTGTTCCGCCTGCTGGGTATCGAAGCGGCGGAACAGGAAGAGAAGTTCGGCTTCCTGCTCGATGCCCTGAAGTTCGGTGCACCGCCCCACGGCGGCCTGGCCTTCGGTCTGGACCGCCTGGTCATGTTGATGACTGGTGCCCAGTCGATTCGTGAAGTGATCGCCTTCCCGAAAACCCAGAGTGCCGCGTGCGTCATGACCCAGGCCCCAGGCCTGGTCGATGCCAAGGCCCTGCGCGAGCTGCACATCCGTCTGCGCGAGCAGACCAAGGTCGAGTAATCGGCCCCGGGCGTATCCGGCGGATGCGCCCATGCGCTTCGGCGCAGTCTTTCCATGTTCCGCCCTTCGGGGCGGAACCTGTTTCTGTTTCAAGGATCGGGAGTCGTTATGGCAGGCCATTCCAAGTGGGCGAACATCAAGCACCGCAAAGAGCGCCAGGATGCCAAGAGAGGCAAGGTCTTCACCAAGTGGATCCGTGAGCTGACCGTCGCTGCCAAGCAGGGCGGCCCGGACGCGGCCTCCAACCCGCGCCTGCGCCTGGCGCTGGACAAGGCCCTGGGTGCCAACATGAGCCGCGACATTATTGATCGCGCCGTGGCACGTGGTGCCGGTACCAACGAAAGCGACAACGTCGAGGAGCTCAGCTACGAAGGTTACGGCCCAGGCGGCGTGGCGATCATGGTCGAAGCCATGACCGACAACCGCAACCGCACGGCTGCGGCTGTGCGCCATGCCTTCACCAAGTGCGGGGGCAACCTGGGCACCGACGGTTCGGTGGCGTATCTGTTCGAGCGCAAGGGCCAGATCAGTTTCGCCCCGGGGGTAGACGAAGATGCCCTGATGGAAGCTGCAATGGAGGCCGATGCCGACGACGTGGTAGCCAACGATGATGGCTCGTTCGAGGTGTTTACGTCGTTCAACAGCTTCTATGCCGTGCGCAATGCGCTGGAAGAGGCCGGTTTCAAGGCGGCGGATGCGGAAATCGTCATGCAGCCGACCACCAGCGCCGAGCTGGACCAGGATGGCGCTGAAAAGGTACTCAAGCTGATCGACATGCTCGAAGACCTGGACGACGTGCAGAACGTCTATTCCAATGCGCAGATCTCCGACGAGATCATGGAAAACCTCGGCTAGGGTGTTCTGGTAGCTCCAACCAGGCATCCAGGCTTTTCTTTGCTAGCACCGGCCCTTTCGCGGCGGTACGGCGCTCCGATAGACTCGCTGCGCCGTACCGCCGCGAAAGGGCCGTACCGTTTGCAGCAATGCATCATTTTTTCGACAGGCGCTATGACTCTGATTCTAGGTATCGACCCCGGCTCGCGCATCACCGGTTACGGCGTGGTGCGCCAGACCGCCCGCGGCTGCGAGTATGTGGCGTCAGGCTGCATCCGCACCGGCAGCGGCGAGCTGCATGAGCGGTTGCAGATCGTGTTTCGCGGGGTCAGTGAAGTCATCGCCCAGCACGGCCCGGTGACCATGGGCATCGAGCGGGTGTTCATGGCCCGCAATGCCGACTCGGCGCTCAAGCTGGGCCAAGCCCGGGGGGCTGCGATCGTGGCGGCCGCCGAGGCGGGCCTTGAGATCGCCGAGTACAGTGCCACCCAGGTCAAGCAGGCCGTGGCCGGCACCGGCGGCGCCAACAAAGAGCAGGTGATGATGATGGTCATGCACCTGCTCAAGCTCACGCAAAAACCGCAGATCGACGCCTCCGATGCCCTGGCCATCGCCTTGTGCCACGCCCACACCCGTTCCAGCCTGGTGCCCCACGGCCTGGCCACGGCGCGCCGGCGCGGCGGGCGCTTGCGTCTGTAGGCGCTTCATGCGCTGATACACATTATGTGCGGGTGGCGCGTTCACCCGCCGCATTTGCTGATAGGGTTGAGCGGTCTGCGACCGGCTCCCCGAGAATAAGGATCGGAACGTGATTGGAAGATTGCGCGGCACTCTGGCGGAAAAGCAGCCCCCGCACCTGATTATCGACGTCAATGGCGTGGGCTACGAGCTGGAAGTGCCCATGACCACCCTGTATCGCCTGCCAAAGGTTGGCGAGCCGGTGACCGTGCACACCCACCTGGTGGTGCGCGAGGACGCCCACCTGCTTTACGGGTTCGCCGAAAAGCGCGAGCGCGAGTTGTTCCGTGAACTCATCCGCCTCAACGGCGTAGGGCCCAAGCTGGCACTGGCGCTGATGTCGGGCCTGGAAGTCGACGAGCTGGTGCGCTGCGTACAGGCCCAGGACACCTCGGCACTGGTGCGCGTACCGGGCGTCGGCAAAAAAACCGCCGAGCGCCTGCTGGTCGAGCTCAAGGACCGCTTCAAGGCTTGGGAAACGTCCCCGGCCATGTTCACCCTGGTATCGGACGGGCCGTTGCCGGTGGCCAGTGAATCAACCGCTGAAGCCGACGCCGTCAGCGCCCTCGTTTCGCTGGGCTACAAGCCGCAAGAGGCGAGCAAGGCCATTGGGGCCATCAAGGACAAGGCCAGCCTGAGCAGTGAAGAGCTGATCCGTCGCAGCCTCAAGGGGATGATTACCAAGTGATCGAAGCCGACCGCCTGATCGCCGCCAGTGGCCGCGACCGCGAAGAAGTGCAAGACCGCGCGATCCGGCCGTTACGCCTGGAGGAGTACATCGGCCAGCCGGTAGTGCGCGAGCAGATGGCACTGTTCATCCAAGCCGCACGGGGGCGCAGCGAATCGCTTGACCACACGCTGATCTTCGGCCCCCCGGGTCTGGGCAAGACCACCCTGGCCAACATCATCGCCCATGAGATGGGTGTGTCGGTCAAGAGCACCTCTGGGCCTATCCTCGAGCGGCCTGGGGACCTGGCCGCGATGCTTACCAACCTGGAGCCCCATGACGTTCTGTTCATCGACGAAATCCACCGGCTGTCACCCGTCGTCGAAGAAGTGCTGTACCCGGCCATGGAAGACTTTCAGCTCGATATCATGATCGGGGAGGGGCCTGCCGCGCGGTCCATCAAGCTCGACCTGCCACCGTTCACCCTGGTCGGCGCCACGACCCGTGCGGGCATGCTCACCAACCCGTTGCGCGACCGCTTCGGTATCGTCCAGCGCCTGGAGTTCTACAGCGACAAGGACCTGGCGACCATCGTCAGCCGCTCGGCAAGCATTCTGGGCCTGGTCATCGAAGACCTCGGCGCCTATGAGATCGCCCGCCGTGCGCGCGGCACCCCGCGTATTGCCAACCGCTTGCTGCGTCGGGTGCGCGACTATGCCGAAGTGCGGGGCAAGGGCCAGATCACCAAGGCGGTGGCCGACATGGCGCTGAACCTGCTGGATGTGGACGAGCGCGGCTTCGATCATTCCGACCGTCGCCTGTTGTTGACCATGATCGAGAAGTTCGACGGTGGCCCGGTGGGGGTCGACAACCTGGCGGCCGCCATCAGCGAAGAACGCCACACCATCGAGGACGTGCTCGAACCCTACCTGATCCAGCAGGGCTACATCATGCGCACACCACGCGGGCGTGTGGTCACCCGTCATGCCTACCTGCATTTCGGCCTCGACGTGCCGGGGCAGCTGGGGGAGGGCGCCGTTTTTTCCCAAACGGGCGATGAATGACAGATCGAAAACGGCTTTTCGTGGTCCTACCGCTGGCAGGCTGCATGGGCGCTGGCAATACGACATGAACGATGAAAAAACAGTTGCCACAGCGGATTGGCAAGGCGAGGAGTAAGCACTAGAGTATGCGCGCGCTAAATGGCCTGGAACCCTTTGCACACCGTTGTCGCGTCTATTACGAAGATACCGATGCTGGCGGCGTGGTGTATTACGTCAATTACCTGAAATTCATGGAGCGCGCGCGCACCGAACGCTTGCGGCACCTGGGTTTTTCCCAGTCGCAGCTGGCGCAGGGCAACCTGCTGTTTGTGGTCCACTCCAGCGAAGCGCGTTACCACGCGCCGGCGCGGCTGGACGATGAACTGCGGGTTACCGCGCAAGTACTTGAACTCAATCGCGCCAGCCTGCGCTTCGTGCAGCAGGTCTGGCGGGAAAAGGATGAAACGCTGCTCTGCGAAGGGCAGTTCCTGGTGGCCGCTGTGCGCGCCGACACTTTCAAACCCCGAGCCATCCCCCCGGAGCTGCGCGACGCCTTTGTGGCCGACTGCTCGGGTAATCAATCGAATGCAGGAGAATAAGCGTGGAAGCTAACGTCGTCGACCATACCTCCATGTGGAGTCTGGTCAGCAATGCCAGCGTAGTGGTGCAGTTGGTGATGCTGACCCTGGTGGCCGCCTCGGTCACCTCGTGGATCATGATTTTTCAGCGCAGCACCATGCTGCGCGCCGGTCGTCGTGCGCTGGATGCCTTCGAAGAGCGCTTCTGGTCGGGTATCGACCTGTCCAAGCTGTACCGCCAGGCCGGCAGCAACCCAGACCCGGATTCGGGTGTGGAGCAGGTCTTCCGTGCCGGTTTCAAGGAATTCTCGCGCCTGCGCCAGCAACCGGGGGTTGACCCTGACGCGGTCATGGAAGGCGTAGGCCGTGCCATGCGCGTTGCCATTTCCCGCGAGGAAGAAAAGCTCGAGCAGAGCCTGCCGTTCCTGGCGACCGTGGGTTCCACCAGCCCGTACATCGGCCTGTTCGGTACCGTATGGGGGATCATGAACTCCTTCCGCGGCCTGGCCAGCGCCCAACAGGCCACCCTGGCCACCGTTGCCCCCGGCATCGCCGAGGCACTGATCGCTACAGCTATCGGCCTGTTCGCGGCAATCCCGGCGGTCATTGCCTACAACCGCTTCGCGGCGCGCAGTGAAACGCTGATCAGCCGCTACTACACCTTCGCCGACGAGTTCCAGGCGATCCTGCACCGTAAAGTGCACACCAGCGAAGAGTAATCAGGTAGAAGCCCATGGCCCGAGTTCGCCACAAACGCAAGCCCGTCGCCGAGATGAACGTGGTGCCCTACATCGACGTGATGCTGGTACTGCTGGTCATCTTCATGGTGACGGCGCCCATGCTCAACCAGGGCGTCAAGGTAGACCTGCCCAAGGTTTCCAGCGAAGCCTTGCCGCAGGACAACAACGTCCAGATCCTTACCATTTCCATCAAGGCCGACAAAACCTACTACTGGAACCTCGGCAGTGAAGTCGACACCGACAAGCAGATGGACAAGGCCATGACCTTGCCGGCCATGACCGACGCTGTGACCAAGATCATTGCCGCCGGCCGCGACCAGGGCAAACAGACCCAGGTCTTCATCCGTGGCGACAAGGCCGTGGACTATGGCGCGGTCATGGGTGCCATGGGCGGGCTGCAGAAAGCCGGTGTCGGTAACGTTGGCCTGATTACCGAGGCGCCCTGATGCAACAGCGAGAGCCATCCGCCTCGGAAAGCTACTTCTGGCCCAGTGTCTGGGCCATCGGCCTGCATGTGCTGGTGTTTGCCTTGCTGTTCGTCAGCTTCGCCATGACCCCTGAGCTGCCGCCGTCCAAGCCGATCGTTCAGGCTACGCTGTATCAGCTCAAGTCCAAGAGCCAGGCGACCACCCAGACCAACCAGAAAATTGCCGGGGAAGCGAAAAAAACCGCTTCGCGCCAGACCGAGGTCGAGCAGCTGGAGCAGAAGAAGGTCGAGCAGGAAGCTGTGAAAGCGGCGGAACAAAAGAAAGCCGACGCTGCTCAAAAGGCCGAGGAAGCCCGCGAGGCGGCCGAGGCCAAAAAAGCCGAGGAAGCTGCAAAAACGGCCGAAGCCAAGAAAGCGGCCGAAGCGAAGAAGGCCGAAGAGGCCAAAAAAGCGGCGGAAAAACAGCAAGCCGACATTGCCAAGAAAAAAGCCGAAGACGAAGCGAAGAAAAAAGCCGAGGACGAGGCCAAGAAGCAGGCGGCTGAAGAGGCGAAGAAACAAGCCGCAGAGGATGCCAAGAAAAAGGCAGCCGAAGAGGCGAAGAAAAAAGCGGCCGAGGACGCCAAGAAAAAGGCGGCAGCCGAGGACGCGAAGAAAAAGGCAGCTGAAGAGGCCAAGAAAAAGGCCGCGGCAGATGCCCAGAAGAAAAAGGCCCAGGAAGCGGCACGCAAGGCGGCTGAGGACAAGAAGGCGCAGGCACTGGCCGAGCTGTTGTCCGACACCACTGAGCGTCAGCAGGCACTGGCGGACGAGCAGGGTGACCAGGTGTCTGGCGATTTCGACGACCTGATCCGCATGCGTGCAGCAGAAGGTTGGGCGCGGCCCCCTTCGGCACGTAAAGGCATGACGGTAGTCCTGCAGGTCAGCATGCTGCCGGATGGCACCATCACCAATGTGAGCGTGCTGCGCTCCAGTGGCGACGGCCCGTTTGACAGTTCGGCAGTGGCCGCAATGAAGAACATCGGTCGTCTGACTGAAATGCAGGGTATGAAGCCGAGTGATTTCAACAGGTATCGCTCGTTCAAGATGACATTTACACCTGAGGATCTAGCGTTGTGATTAAACGTCTGAGAGGACTGCTGGTCATGCTGTGCTGCGTGGCAGGCATGGCCGTAGCAGAGGAAAAGAACATCCTGGTCACCAGTGGTAGCGACCGGGCCACACCCATCGCGGTGGTACCCTTTGCCGTCCAGGGCGGCAGCGTGCTGCCTGAAGACATGGCAGACATCATCGGTAACGACCTGCGCAACTCGGGTTACTACTCGCCCATTCCGCGTCAGAACATGATCAGCCAGCCGTCCCAGGCCAGCGAAGTCATCTTCCGGGACTGGAAAGCGCTGGGTGCCCAGTACGTGATGGTCGGCAGCATCGTGCCGTCCGGTGGCCGCCTGCAGGTGCAGTACGCCCTGTTCAACGTGGCCACCGAGCAGCAGGTGCTGACCGGCAGCGTGGCCGGCACTGCCGACCAGTTGCGCGACATGTCGCACTACATTGCCGACCAGTCGTTCGAGAAGCTCACCGGCATCAAGGGTGCGTTCTCTACCCGCATGCTGTACGTAACCGCCGAGCGCTTCTCCACCAACAACACCCGCTACACCCTGCAACGTTCGGACTACGACGGTGCACGTGCGGTCACCCTGCTGCAGTCGCGTGAGCCGATCCTGTCGCCGCGCTTCGCGCCGGATGGCAAGCGCATCGCCTATGTGTCGTTCGAGCAGCGTCGCCCGCGCATCTTCATCCAGCACATCGACACGGGCCGTCGCGAGCAGATCACCAACTTCGAAGGCCTCAACGGCGCACCTGCCTGGTCGCCTGACGGCTCGCGCCTGGCATTCGTGCTGTCCAAGGACGGTAACCCGGACATCTATGTGATGAACGTGGCGTCGCGCCAGATCAGCCGCGTAACCGCCGGCCCGGGCATCAATACCGAACCGTTCTGGGGCAAGGATGGCAACACCCTGTACTTCACCTCGGACCGCGGCGGCAAGCCACAGATCTACAAACAGTCGGTCAGTGGTGGCAGTGCAGAGCGCGTTACTTTCGTGGGTAACTACAATGCCAACCCGAAACTGTCGGCTGACGAAAAGACCTTGGTCATGATTCACCGTCAGCAGGGCTTCACCAACTTCAAAGTTGCGGCTCAGGACTTGCAACGCGGAAGTGTAAAGATTCTCTCGGAGACCAGTCTTGATGAGTCTCCCACTGTTGCGCCCAACGGCACCATGCTAATCTACGCCACCCGCCAGCAGGGCCGGGGAGTCTTGATGCTCGTGTCGCTTAATGGCCGCGTGAGGCTCCCACTTCCTACCGCTCAAGGCGAAGTCAGAGAACCGTCCTGGTCCCCTTACCTGAACTGATTGCGGCGTAATACGTTTTGCTTAACACACTGGGGTTTCATTAGGAGTTTCACGATGGAAATGCTGAAGTTTGGTAAATTCGCTGCGCTGGCTCTGGCCATGGCCGTGGCTGTAGGTTGCTCCTCGAAGGGCGGTGACAATGCTGGTGAAGGCGCTGGCGCCGTTGACCCGAACGCTGGCTACGGTGCAAACACCGGCGCAGTGGACGGTTCCCTGAGCGAAGAAGCCGCTCTGCGCGCAATCACCACCTTCTACTTCGAATACGACAGCTCGGACCTGAAGCCAGAAGCCATGCGCGCTCTGGACGTTCACGCCAAGGACCTGAAAGCCAACGGCAACCGTGTCGTTCTGGAAGGTAACACCGACGAGCGCGGTACCCGTGAGTACAACATGGCTCTGGGCGAGCGTCGTGCCAAGGCCGTTCAGC
This sequence comes from Pseudomonas sp. S60, assembly GCF_016647865.1. Taxonomy (NCBI): domain Bacteria; kingdom Pseudomonadati; phylum Pseudomonadota; class Gammaproteobacteria; order Pseudomonadales; family Pseudomonadaceae; genus Pseudomonas; species Pseudomonas sp. S60. The sequence continues at coordinate 23,535 of NZ_JACVVH010000020.1, forward strand.
GCTACCTGGTTCTGCAGGGCGTTTCCCCTGCTCAACTGGAAGTGGTTTCCTACGGTGAAGAGCGTCCAGTTGCCACTGGCAACGACGAGCAGTCCTGGGCTCAAAACCGTCGCGTAGAACTGCGTAAGTAAGTTCTTATGCGTATGTGCCGCCGTGCAGTAACCGTCCTCGCACTCAGCCTGCCCCTTTCGGCGTGGGCTGCAGTCCCTGTAGTAGATGACAACTCAGGCAGCTATCCGCCTGCGGGTTATGGCACGAGCGGCGCCTATGCCGGGTCAGGGGCTTCGGCCCCTGCCTCTGCACAGGGCCAGCTGTTCATGCAGCTGCAACAGATGCAGGATCAGCTTTCCCGCCAGCAAGGCATCATCGAAGAGCTGCAAAACGATGTGTCGCGCATGAAGCAGGAAAACCTGGAGCGTTACCAGGACCTGGACCGTCGCATCAACAGTGGCGCCGCGCCTGCCGCGACCCCTGACAATTCTGCTGGTAGTGGTGCCTCTGGCGCCGCCACCGGGGCAGCAGCGGGTGCTGCAGCCCAACAACCGGCCGCCAACAGCGAGCCCGGTGACCCGGCGAAGGAAAAGCTCTACTACGATGCCGCCTTCGACCTGATCAAACAGAAAGACCTCGACAAGGCTAGCCAGGCGTTCAACGCCTTCCTGCGCAAGTACCCCAACAGCCAGTATGCGGGCAATGCCCAGTATTGGCTGGGCGAGGTGAACCTGGCCAAAGGTGACCTGCAAGGTGCAAGCCAGGCCTTCGCCCAGGTCAGCCAGAAGTACCCCAAGCACAGCAAGGTGCCGGACTCGCTCTATAAGCTTGCCGATGTTGAGCGTCGCTTGGGGCACACCGACAAGGTCAAAGGTATTTTGCAGCAGGTCGTTACCCAGTACCCCGGCACCTCCGCCGCTCAGCTGGCTCAGCGAGACCTGCAAAAGCTTTAGGCTGTGCCGCTTGGTGGTACCGTTCGAAAGAAACCCGCGCCTGTCGCGGGTTTTTTCGTTAGAATCAGCGCCCTTTTTTCGTAAACACGCTGTTGCGGATAACGCCATGTCGAGTCCGCGACAGTGCCTGACGGAGGCGGGCAGCCTGTTTAGCTGTCACGCCCGTGGCGATCATGCAAGACACATTACGCATCACCGAAGTCTTTTACTCGTTGCAGGGTGAAACGCGAACGGCTGGGCTACCCACGGTATTCGTGCGGCTCACCGGTTGCCCCCTGCGCTGTCAATACTGCGACAGTGCCTATGCCTTCAGTGGTGGCACCGTGCGCAGCCTCGATTCGATCCTTGAGCAGGTGGCGGGCTTCAAACCGCGTTATGTCTGCGTTACCGGCGGCGAGCCGCTGGCTCAGCCCAATGCCTTGCCGTTGTTGCAGCGTTTGTGCGATGCCGGGTACGAGGTGTCGCTGGAAACCAGCGGCGCCCTCGATATCGCCGGCACCGACCTGCGCGTCAGCCGCGTGGTCGACCTCAAGACCCCGGGTTCGGAGGAGTCGCACCGCAACCGCTACGAGAACATCGAGCAACTGACCCGAAACGACCAGGTCAAGTTCGTCATCTGTTCCCGTGAGGACTACGACTGGGCGGTGTCCAAACTGATCCAGTACAACCTGGCCGAGCGCGCGGGCGAAGTGCTGTTTTCGCCCAGCCACCACCAGGTCAGTGCCAGCGACCTGGCGGACTGGATCGTCGCCGATAACCTGCCCGTACGGTTCCAGTTGCAACTGCACAAGCTGTTGTGGAACGACGAGCCCGGACGTTGATTGAAAGAGTGACAGACATGACAGACAAACGCGCAGTAATCCTGTTGTCCGGTGGCCTCGACTCGGCCACCGTCGTAGCCATGGCCAAAACCGAAGGCTACAGTTGCTACACCATGAGCTTCGATTACGGCCAGCGCCACCGCGCTGAGCTGAATGCTGCAGGCCGGGTGGCACGTGACCTGGGTGTGGTGGAGCACAAGGTGATTGGCCTGAACCTGGACGGCATCGGCGGTTCGGCCTTGACCGACACCAGCATTGATGTGCCAGAAGCCCCGGGTGAAGGTATCCCGGTCACCTACGTGCCGGCACGCAACACCGTGTTCCTGTCGCTGGCGTTGGGCTGGGCTGAAGTACTGCAGGCCCGCGATATCTTCATTGGCGTCAATGCGGTGGACTACTCCGGCTACCCCGACTGCCGCCCCGAGTTCGTCGAAGCCTTCGAGCGTATGGCCAACCTGGCCACCAAAGCGGGTGTAGAAGGGCAGGGTTTCCGCATTCAGGCGCCGTTGCAGAACATGAGCAAGGCGCAGATCGTACAGGCGGGTATGGCCCGCGGTGTGGACTACAGCCTGACGGTTTCCTGCTACCAGGCGGACGATGATGGCCGCGCGTGCGGCAAATGCGACAGCTGCCGCCTGCGTGCCGAAGGCTTCAGGGCTGCAGGGCAGGCCGACCCCACCCGGTATTTTTGAAAAAATTGCGCTGAAGTGTTGATTTCCCGTTAGAAATCAGTATTATACGCGCCATCCAACGGGTCGTTAGCTCAGTTGGTAGAGCAGTTGGCTTTTAACCAATTGGTCGTAGGTTCGAATCCTACACGACCCACCATACGCAGTACGTTGAAGCCCGCTACCGGAAACGGTGGCGGGCTTTTTCGTTTATGTGCTCAGCTCCCGCTGTGCGTCTACCAGACTTTTGCGTTCATGGGATACCTCATCGGGGCAGCGGACCGTCGGGTGCGGTCCTGGGTGTGTTGGGATCATGCGTGCAGCAGCCAGATCACCAGCAGCCCGTTTAGCAGCAATGAGCCAAGGGCCAAGGTACGCCACACCTTGAGGGGTTCGTGTTCGAGCAGTGGGCGTGGGCGCGGGCTGGGCTGTTGTTCACCATGTTGCAGCGCCAGTTGCCAGTGCTCGGCAGTTTCGAAGCGCTCGGCCGGGTCGCTGGCCAAGGCTTTGTCGAGGTTGTTCACCAGCCATTCGGGCAGGTCGGGGCGGTAGCGGCTGGCGGGGACGGGTGTGCCGAAGCGTGGGCGTTGGAAGGCTTCGATTTCGCCGTGGGGGTAACGGCTGGTCAGCAGGAAATAGAGGGTCACGCCTGCGCTGTAGAGGTCTTGCGCCACGCTTGGCGCGGCGCCTGCGTAGGCCTCCGGGGCAATGTAGTTGGGGGTGCCGGGCAGCTCGCCGGGGGTGTGGGACGACAGCCCCGGGCAGTACGCCAAGCCGAAATCCAGAACCCGCAATTCGCCGTTTTCGTCGAGCAGCAGGTTCTCGGGCTTGATGTCGCGGTGCAGGATGTTGCGCCGGTGCAGCATGCCCAGCGCCCGTAGCAAGTGCATGGCGATGTCCAGACCTTGGGTAAGGCTCAGCGTGCCGTGCTGGCGGTGATGTTCGGCGAGGGTGAGGCCGGGGTGTTCGCGCATCAGGTAATAGAGGTGCTGGCGCTCGCTGGCGGGGTGCACTTCGGGGAAGTAGCGCCCGGCTACGCGGCGCAGAAACCATTCTTCCTGCAGCAGGCGCTGGCCGGCTTCCTCGTCGCCGTCGCAGTGGGCGGGCAGGGTTTTCAGCAGCCAGGGTTGCTGGTGGTCATCATGGACGCGGTACAGCAGCGATTGCCGGGTATGGCCCAGCAGCGTGTCGACCTGCCAACCTTCGAAGCGTTGGCGTGCTTTCAAAACAGGGGGGAGCGGCCATTGCTGCACGTGTTCGAGGGCGTCGCCCAGGCTCGCTTCGCCAAGGTCGTCTACACACACGAGTACGGCGCTGGCGTTGTCCTGGCTGCCAGCCAGGTGGGCGGCGGTGACCAAGGCCTGAGTAGCCTTTTGCAAATCAGGCTCGTCGCGCAGCACGCCAGCGATGGACGCATCGCCCAGTGTCGCCCAGACGCCGTCGCTGACCAGCAGAAAATGTTCGCCTGCGTGCAGCTCACCCTCGCGGTAGTCCACCACCAGGTGCTGCTCCAGGCCCATGGCACGCTTGAGCACATGCTGCATGCCCGGTTGGCTCCACACGTGGTCTTCACTCAGGCGCTGCAATTGCCCCTCATGCCAGCGATACACCCGGCAATCGCCGACGTGCGCCAGGGTAAAGCGGCGGCCGCGTAGCACCAGCGCGCTGAGGGTGGTGAGCAAGGGCTGGCCACCGCCGTTGGCGTGCAGCCAGCGGTTCTGCGCGATCAGCAGGCGGTCCAGCGCCTGGGCCACGCCCCACGTTTGCGGGGTGGCGTAGTAGTCGTGGGCCAGGGCCTGCACTGTGGCGCGTGCGGCCAGGCCGCCATCAGCACACTGGCTGACGCCGTCGGCCAGGGCGAACAGGTAGCCCTTGCTGGCCGCAAGCGATGCGGCGGGGCAGACCAGACGCGTGGCGTCCTGGTTTTCGGCGCGTGGTCCGCTGGCACTGCTGTGTGCATAGCGCAGGTGCAGGGGCATGGCGGTGGCTCAGACCCGCGCAGCGGTGAAGGCCGCCGAGCCCCAGGTAGTCCTCCAGCGGCGCTTGACGGTGTAAAGCCCGAACCAGGCTACGACGCCAAGGCTGGCGAACAGCCACAAGCCCAGTTGGTAGTCGCCGGTACTTTGCTTGATGGCACCAAGGCCTGCCGCCAGGAGGAAGCCGCCGATGCCGCCGGCCATGCCGATAAGGCCGGTCATCACGCCGATTTCGCGGTTGAAGCGCTGCGGCACCAGCTGGAACACCGCGCCGTTGCCGGCGCCCAGGCCGAGCATGGCGCTGACGAACAGCGCCAGGGCGGCGATGGAACTGGACAGGTGCATGCCCACCGCCGCAATGCACACGGCGGCCACAGCGTACATGCCGAGTAGCGTGCGGATGCCGCCGAAGCGGTCCGCCAGCGCGCCGCCCAAGGGGCGCATCAGGCTGCCGCCGAACACGCAGGCGGCGGTGTAGTAGCCGGCGGTCACCGGGCTCAGGCCGTATTGGTCGTGGAAGTAGCCGGGCAGGGCGCTGGCCAGGCCGATGAAGCCGCCGAAGGTGACGCAGTAGAAGAACATGAACCACCAACTGTCGCGGTCGGCCAGGGCCTTGAGGTAGTCGGCCATGGATTTGGGTTTGCTGCGGTTGGGGGCGTTTTTCGCCAGCACGGCGAACACAATCAGGGTCAGCACCAGCGGGATCAGCGCCAGGCCGAATACCTGGGTCCAGCCGAAGGCGGCGGCCAGCACCGGCGCGGCCAGGGCGGCCAGCACGGTGCCGGAGTTGCCGGCGCCGGCAATGCCCATGGCCTTGCCCTGGTGCTCGGCAGGGTACCACTGCGAGGCCAGTGGTAGCGCCACGGCGAACGAGGCGCCGGCCATGCCCAGGCACACGCCGAGCAGCAGAGCTTGTTCGTAGCTGTGGATGCCGAGCTGCCAAGCCATGAGCAGCGAGACGATGACGGTCACCTGGCCGATGATCCCGGCGGTTTTCGGCGACAGCTGGTCGGCCAGCATGCCCATGATGAAGCGCAGGATCGCCCCGGCCAGAATCGGCGTGGCCACCATGAAGCCGCGCTGCTGGGTTGTCAGTTGCAGGTCGGTGGCGATCTGCACCGCCATAGGGCCAAGCAGGTACCAGACCATGAAGCTCAGGTCGAAGTAGAGGAACGCGGCGAATAACGTGGGGGTATGTCCGGCTTTCCAGAAGCTCTTGTTCATTCCAGCACCTCATCTGCAATTGGGTTGTGGGCTTGCAGGTGGGCGAGCCTTACGGCTGCTCCACCACCTCGTCATGCGAGGCCAGAAACGCAAAGACGTCGCCATGCCAAATCCGCTTTCGCGAACGGGCATGCGACGTCTTTGTCGGGGTGGGGCAACCGCCGTTGGTTACCTGTAGGGAGGTGAAAGCAGGTTGTGTGCCAGGTGGCGGATGGACCAGCCGGGCAGCTCTACAGCGCCCTTGCAGTCAGTGGTGCAAGCGTACTGAATCAGGCCTTGCGCATGGATAACGGTGCAGCATGGCAGGGGCTGCCGCATTCTGGTGCATGATCAGTTGTGTGTGCGTCACGTCAGCAGCTCGTTCATCGCAATGATCTGCTCCGCCACTTGAATCAGCTTCTGCTGGCGACTCATCGCCTGGCGCCTCATCAGCGTGTAGGCCTCTTCCTCGTCGCAGCTTTTCATCTTCATCAGCATGCCCTTGGCCAGTTCGATGCGTTTGCGTTCAGCCAGTTGCTGGTCGCGGGCGTGGAGCTGCGCGCGCAGCACCTGGTCGCTTTCGAAGCGCGCCATGGCCACGTCCAGGATCGGTTGCAGGCGTTGGGCGTGGATGCCTTCGACGATATAGGCGCTGACGCCGGCCTTGATCGCCTGGCGCATCACGCCGGGGTCGTGCTCGTCGGTGAACATGACGATGGGACGCGGCTGGTCGCGGGTCACGATCACCACTTGCTCCATCACGTCGCGGCTGGGGGATTCGGTGTCGATCAACACCACGTCCGGGCGTACGGCTTCGACCCGGGCGGGCAGGTCGATGGTCAGGCCCGACTCGTCGATGACGTCGAAACCCGCTTCGCTCAGCGCGGTGCGCAGGCGACCGCCGGTGCGCGAGGTGTCGTTGATCAGCAGAATGCGCAGCATCCAGACCTCCGGTCAGCGATCGTGGCGGGCGTGCAAGGCGAAGCTGCGCGCGTAGGCGGCCGGGTCGCTGCCGTCCCACACGCTACCGTCGAGCAGTTGCGAACGGCGCAGGGGGCTGGCCGGCACAGCGATGCCCAGCGCGCCCGCGGCAGCGCGGTAGAGGTCGAGCCGTTGCACTCGGCCAGCCACGGCGCGGTAATCCGGGTCGTCGCGCAGCAGGCCCCAGCGGCGGAACTGGGTCATGAACCACATGCCGTCGGAGAGGTAGGGCACGTTCACCGCGCCATGGTTGTGGAAGCGCAGCGGGTGCTGGTCTTGCCACTGGTGGCCCAGGCCATCGTCGTACAAACCCATGAAGCGCGGCTCAATGCTGCGCAGGGGCAGGTCGAGGTACTCGCGGCCACTCATCAGCTGCGCGGTGCTGCGACGGTTCTGCGCGCTGGCCTCGATAAAGCGGCTGGCATCCAGCACCGCCATCAGCAGGGCGCGGGCGGTATTGGGGCACTGCTCGACGAAGGCCCGTGTGCAGGCCAGCACCTTCTCCGGGTGGTCAGGCCAGATCGACTGGCTGGTGGCGACCGTGCAGCCCTGGCCCAGCGCCACGGCGTGGGCGCTCCAGGGCTCACCTGCGCAGAAGCCGTCGATGCGCGCGGCCTGCAAGTGCGCGAGCATCTGCGGCGGCGGCACCACCACGCTGTTGACGTCGTGCAATGGGTGGATGCCCTGGCTGGCTAGCCAATAGTACAGCCACAGGGCGTGGCTGCCGGTGGGGAAGGTGTGGGCGAAGGTGAGCTTGCCAGCGGCCTCGGCGGCGCGTTGGCCGAGTGCGGCCGGGCGGGTGATGCCGGTGTCCACCAACGCTTGCGACAGGTTGATGCTCTGGCCATTGTGATTGAGCCCCATCAGCACCGCCATGTCGGTAGCCGGCGCGCCGCCGAGGCCCAGCTCCAGGGCGTAAACCATGCCGTACAAGGCGTGTGCAGCATCCAGCTCGCCGCTTGCCAGCTTGTCGGCGACCCCCGCCCAGGAGGTTTGCCGGTGCAGCTCCAGGGTGAGCCCGTAGGGCTGGGCGAAGCCCTGGGTGGCGGCGACCACCACCGAGGCGGCATCGCTGAGCGGCATGAAGCCGACGTTCAGCACGCGCTTTTCCGGGGCGTCACTGCCGGCGACCCAGGCCAGGGGCTGACGTGGAATGAGGTCGTTGCTGGTGTCGCTCACGTTGTGATTCCCGATCCGTAAGGTGTGGTAAAAGCGCCAGCCGGCGTGCTGCTACCGGTGTTCAGTACACGTCACGCAAATACCGCCGCGCTTTGCTCATGTCGCTGACGTAGAGCGTGGCTGCAGCGGCGCTCATCTTGCCGTGGCGCTGCACGATCGCCTTGAGCGCCGCGTCTACGTCCTTGGCCATGCGCGCGGCGTCGCCGCATACGCACACATGGGCACCTTGCTCCAACCACTGCCACACCTCGGCACCCGCTTCGAGCATGCGCTGCTGCACGTAGACCTTCTCGTCCTGGTCACGGGAGAACGCCGTGTCGAGCTTTTGCAACACGCCGTTGCGCTGCCAGTCGCGTAGTTCTTCGCGGTAGTAGAAGTCGGTGCGGGCCCGCTGCTCGCCAAAAAACAACCAGTTGCGTTTGCTGCCCTGCGCCTCGCGCTCCTGCAGGAACGCTCGAAACGGTGCAATACCGGTGCCAGGACCGATCATGATCAGCGGCGTATCAGGGTTCTCCGGCACATGGAAGTGCGCGGAAGGTTGCAGGTAGATACGCACACCGTGCTCGCCGGCGCGGTCGGCGAGGAAGGTCGAGCACACGCCGCCGCGCGCCTGGCCTTCATGCCGGTAGCGCACGGTGGCGATGGTCAGGTGCACTTCGTCAGGCGTCAGGGCTGGGCTCGAGCTGATCGAATACAGCCGCGGTTGCAGCGGTTTGAGCAGGCGTACCCATTGCTGCGCGTCGAGCGCGAGGGGGAATTCGCGCAGCAGGGTGGGTAACTGCCGGCCCCACAGCCAAGCCTGCAAGGCGGTGTGCTGCTTCTCTTCGAGCAGGGCGCCTAGCCGCTCGTTGCCGGGCTGGGCCGCGACCCGGTGCAGCAGGTCGGGGCTGATGCGGGCGATTTCCAGGCGCTCGCCCAGGGCGACACGCAGCGGTATGAGCGGCTGTTCGTCGAGATGCACCGGGGTGTCGCCGTCCACGCCAATCAGGTTCAGCACCTCTTCCACCAGGGCGGGCGCATTGATCGGCCAGACGCCCAGAGCATCGCCTGCGCGGTAGGGGAAGTGCTGACCGGCCAGGTCGAACGCCAGGTGCCGGGTTTCCTTCTCGGCGCCCTCGCCGTTGAGCACGCGGTTGAATAGCAGGCGCGTGTGCAGCGGGCGTGCGCGGGTATAGGGGTTGCGAGCGGCGTCGGCGGCCTCAGGGACCGGGGAGGGCGGCGCAGCGGCCACGGCACCTTTGAGGCGACCCGCACCCAGCTTGCCGCACAGTTCGACCAGCCAGCCTTCGGCAGGCGCCTGATAGTCCGGCTCACAGTCCAGGCGCGGCTGGATGCGCTCGCCGCCCAGCGCGGCCAGGCGCTCGTCGAGCTTGCGGCCAAAACCGCAGAACTGCTGATAGCTGGAATCGCCCAGCGCCAGCACGCCGAAACGGCTGTCGCGCAGGCTTTCGGGCGCGGCGTCGGCCAGCGATTCCCAGAAGGCGACGGCGTTGTCCGGCGGGTCGCCGTCGCCAAACGTGCTGGCCACCAGCAACACGCCCGCGGCGCTGCGCAGGTGCTTGAGCTCGACGCTGTCCATGGCCTGTACACGAGCGCGCTGGCCGGCGTTGCCCAGGCGCTGTGCGCACAGCGCGGCGAGGGCTTCGCTGTTGCCCGTTTGCGACGCCCAGAGCACCAGCCATTCGGCAGCGGGCGCACAAGCCTGCACCTGCACAGCGGGCGCGGCGCCCCCGGTCCGGGAAAACATACCAGCCAGCAAACCATTGAGCAGCAGTCGCTGCTCGGGGGCCAAGGGCGCCTGCTCGGGAATCGTCGGTACGCCGCCATGCGGGGCCTCGGCGCTGCGCAGGCCCAGCAGGTAGCCATGCAGGTAGGCTTGCGCGTCGGCGTTCAGGGTCAAGGGCGCGACGGCCGGCAGGTTCAGCAGGCGTGCGAGGTGATCGGTCTGCATGGGGTCGTAGGCCTGGGTTGTATCCATTGAAGGCAGCGCTGTGGGCGGCTCGGCGTCGGGCACCGGTTGCAGCGCCACGGCGCAGTACTTGAAGGCCGGTTGCAGCGAGAGCCGATCGACCGCGTCGCTGGTCACGGCATTGACGGCCAACCGCTCACCGAACACGTCGTTCCAGTGGAAGGGCGCGAAGCAATTACCCGGCCGCACGCGGTCGCTGAGCACCGCCGGCAGCAACGCCACGCCACGGCGCGAGCGCACCTGCACCGGCTTGCCCGCGGCTACCCCCAAACGCTCGGCATCACTGGGGTGGATTTCGATGAAAGGCCCAGGGTTCAGGCGGTTTAGCGCCGGCACCTTGCCGGTCTTGGTAAGGGTGTGCCATTGGTGCTGTACGCGGCCGGTGTTGAGCACCAGCGGAAACTCGTCGTCGGGCAGCTCGGCGGGCGGCAGGTGCGGCCGGGCGAAGAACTGCGCCTTGCCACTGGCGGTGGGAAAGCGCAGCTGGGCGCTAGCGGCCTGGCGGTAGCGGATCGGGTTGCGCACGGCGGTTTCGGCCGTGGCGCAGGGCCATTGCAGTGGCTGCTCGCGCAGGCGCGCATGGCTGGCACCGCGCAGGTCGTAGCCGGTCATTGGGTTGGCGGTGCGCTTGATCTCTTCGAAGACCTGGGCCGCATTGCTGTAGCTGAACGCCTCCGTATAGCCCATGGCGCAAGCGATCCGCGCGATGATCTGCCAGTCCGGCAGGGCCTCGCCGGGCGGCTGTACGGCCTGCTGGGTGAGCGTCAGGGTGCGCTCGGAGTTGATCATGACGCCTTCGGCCTCGGCCCACAGCGCGCCGGGCAAGAGGATGTCGGCGTAGCGGTTTGTTTCGGTGTCGAGGAAGGCTTCCTGGGTGATCACCAGCTCGGCCTGGCGCAACCCGTCGATTACCTGCTGGCGGTTGGGCACGCTGGCCACCGGGTTGGTGCAGATGATCCAGCAAGCCTTGATCTGGCCGGCGGCCATGGCGCGGAACATATCCACGGTACCGTTACCCGTTTCGGTGCGCAGGCTGCCAGCGTCGACGCCCCACAGCTGCTCGATGAAGGCGCGGTCCTCGGCCACCAGCGCCGAGCGCTGGCCTGGCAGGCCCGGCCCCATGTAGCCCATCTCGCGGCCGCCCATGGCGTTGGGTTGGCCGGTCAGCGAGAACGGGCCGCTACCGGTACGGCAGATGGCGCCTGTAGCCAGGTGCAGGTTGCACAGGGCATTGGTGTGCCAGGTGCCTTGCACGCTCTGGTTCAGGCCCATGGTCCAGCAGCTCATCCAGTTGCTCGCCTCGCCGATCCAGCGTGCTGCCTGGCGGATGTCAGCCTCGGCCAGCCCGGTCACCTGCGCCACATAGGCTGGGGTGTAGGTGTGCAGAAAGTCTTCCATCACCTCCCAGCCTTCGGTGAAGTCAGCGATGAAGGCAGGATCGGTCAGGCCGTCTTCGACCAGCAGATGCAACAGGCCGTTGAGCAGGGCCAGGTCGCTGCCGGGGGCGATCTGCAGGTAAAGGTCGGCTTTGTCCGCAGTGCCGGTGCGCCGGGGGTCGACAACGATCAGCTTGGCCCCGGCCTTGAGCCGGTCGAGCAGGCGCAGGAAGAGGATCGGGTGGCAGTCAGCCATGTTCGCGCCGATCACCAGGAACACGTCGCTGTGTTCGAAATCGTCGTAGGCGCCGGGCGGGCCGTCGGCGCCGAGCGAAAGCTTGTAGCCGCTGCCGGCGCTGGCCATGCACAGGCGCGAGTTGGATTCGATGTGCTGGCTGCGGATGAAACCTTTGGTCAGCTTGTTGGCCAGGTATTGCGCCTCCAGCGACATCTGCCCGCTCACGTACAGGGCGAAGGCGTCCGCGCCGTGCTCGTCGATGATGGCGCGCAACCGGCTGGCGGTGGCCTCGATGGCCTGGTCGATGCCAACGCGCACCGGGTCGCGCTGGCGCTGCTCGCGCATGAAGGCGTGCTGCATGCGCCCGGCATCGGCCACAGGCACAGCGCAGGTGCTGCCTTTGGTGCAAAGGCGACCGGTATTGCTCGGGTGCTGCTTGTCGCCTGAAACCTTCACGATCAGGCCATGTTCCACCTGCATGACGATGCCGCAGCCCACCCCGCAATAGGGGCAGACGCTGCGTACGGTTTTGCTGGGCTCGAGCAGGGAGTTGGTCATCGCGGTGCTCTCTTGCTTGAACGACGAAGGCGCCATGCGGCTCCTGCGTTTTTCAACGGGAGCTGCACGGCGCCTTTGTCGTGAGATCTTGCCTGGGAGTACGGCCATCGTCGTTGACGGCCTTTGTCTGGGTGTAGCAATGGCTGGGCCAACCCCAGGCCAGGGCGTGTGTGAATGCTGCGCCGCTGTGATTTTGCGTAGCAGCGCGCTCCCGACCAGGCGTGTATGGGGCGGGATGGCCGCTTCCTGCTGGGGCGGCCGGGGTGGATTCGCACCGTTTTGGAACATGGAGAAGCATTCTTTTACCCCCACCACGTTCTAAACGCCCACATCAGGGCCTGCGGGCGGCTTGGCGGGTTTGTGGCACAACCGCTGCATAGTGATTGGCAACCGCTGCACAGTGTCAGCGGGCCCCTTGTCGATCAACGGCGATCGAGCGGCCGCAACCGGCCCAAGGAAAAACGACTGAGCCAGGCCCACGGGCCGGCAGCGAGAACAGGCAATGGCGCCTGGAACCTATGGGTTCCAGGCGTTTTTTTTTTGCTTCGCGACAACCGGATCGGCTTTGAGAGGTGCCCCATGAACAGCGAATTGGCGAGTGATCTGCAAAACCTCGTGGTAATCGGCAACGGCATGGTCGGCCACCACTGCGTCGAGCAGTTGGTGGAAGGCGGGGCCTTGAGCCGCTTCCGCATTCACGTGTTCAGCGAAGAGCCGCTGCGCGCCTATGACCGCGTGCACCTGTCCGAATATTTCGGCGGCCGCGACGCCGAGTCCCTGGCTCTGGGCGATGCCGCGCTGTATCAGGGTGAAGGCGTGACGCTGCACCTTGGCGTGCCGGTGCTGGAGATCGACCGCGCACGCCAGGTGGTGATCACCGCCAACGGTTGCGTGCCTTACGTGCACTTGATCATGGCCACCGGCTCCTATCCCTTCGTGCCGCCGATCGAAGGCGCGGCTGGCGATTCGCGACTGGTCTACCGGACCCTGGCCGACCTCGACACCCTTCGCGCCGCTGCCGGCAACGCCCGCCGCGGGGTGGTGGTCGGCGGCGGCCTGCTCGGGCTGGAGGCGGCCAACGCGCTGCGCAGCCTGGGCCTTGAAGCCCATGTGGTGGAATTCGCACCGCGGCTGATGCCGGTGCAGTTGGACGAAGCGGGTGGCGTGGCGCTCAAGGCGCGTATCGAGGCGCTGGGCGTGCAGGTGCACCTGTCGCGCAGCACCCAGTCGATCACCCCCGGTGAGGACCACCGTTTCCGCATGAACTTCGCCGGCGGCGACTACCTGGAAACCGATCTGGTGGTGTTCTCCGCCGGCATCCGCCCGCAAGACGCGCTGGGCAAGGCCTGCGGCCTCGACCTGGGCGCCCGCGGCGGCATCGCCATCGACGGCGCCTGCCGCAGCAGCGACCCACACATTTCAGCCATCGGCGAATGCGCGGCCTGGAACGGCAGCGTGTTCGGCCTGGTGGCGCCGGGTTATCAGATGGCCCGCAGTGTGGCGGCGCAGCTCTGCGAACAGGGCAGCGAGCCGTTCGCCGGTGCCGACATGTCGACCAAGCTCAAGCTGCTCGGCGTCGACGTCGGCTCCATCGGCGATGCCCATGGCGCCAGTGCCGGAGCGCGCAGTTACCGCTTCATCGACGAAGCCACTGCCAGCTACCGCCGCCTGGTGGTTTCAGCCGACGGCAAGCAGGCCATTGGTGCCGTGCTGGTAGGCGACAACAGCTACTACGACACCTTGCTGCAATACATTCAAAACGGCATCGCGCTGCCCGCCGACCCGGCTTCGCTGATCCTGCCGTTGGGTGGGGCGGCGCCGGCGCTGGGCGTCGACGCACTGCAGGCCACCGCCACGCTTTGCTCATGCCACAACGTCAGCAAAGGTGCAGTCTGCAGTGCCATCGACGGTGGTTGTACCGACCTTGCCAGCCTCAAGTGCCAGACCAAGGCAGGCACCGGTTGCGGCGGCTGCGCCAGCTTGCTCAAGCAAGTCTTCGAGCACGAACTCACCGCCCGCGGCGTCGCCGTCGACAAACGCCTGTGCGAGCACTTCGCCTACACCCGCCAGGAGCTGTACTCGCTGGTGCGCGTCGAGCGCATCGAGACCTTTGACGCACTCCTGGCCCGGCACGGCAAAGGCCACCTGGGCTGCGACATCTGCAAGCCCGTGGTCGGCTCGATCCTCGCCTCGTGCTGGAACCGGCCGATCATGGAGCCGTGGCTGGTGCCGCTGCAGGACACCAACGACACGTTCATGGCCAACATGCAGAAGAACGGCACCTACTCTGTGGTGCCACGCATACCTGGCGGCGAAATCACCCCCGATGGGCTGATCGCCATCGGCGCGGTGGCGAAGAAATACGACCTCTACACCAAGATCACAGGCGGCCAGCGCATCGACCTGTTCGGTGCCCAGCTGCACGAACTGCCAGACATCTGGACCGAGCTGATCGCAGCCGGCTTTGAAACCGGCCATGCCTACGGCAAGTCGACCCGCACGGTAAAAAGCTGCGTCGGCAAGACCTGGTGCCGCTACGGCGTGCAGGACAGCGTGCAGATGGCCCTGCGCATTGAAGAGCGCTACAAGGGGTTGCGCGCCCCGCACAAGCTCAAGTTCGCCGTGTCGGGCTGCACCCGCGAGTGCGCCGAAGCACAGAGCAAGGATGTGGGCGTGATCGCTACCGAGAACGGCTGGAACCTCTACATCAGCGGCAACGGCGGCATGCGCCCGCGCCATGCCGAGCTGTTTGCCACCGACCTCGATGACGACACCCTGATCCGCTACATCGACCGCTTTCTGATGCTCTACATCCGCACCGCCGACAAGCTGCAACGCACCTCGGTGTGGCGCGAAAGCCTTGAAGGCGGCCTGGACTATCTCAAGGCGGTGGTGATCGACGACAGCCTGGGCCTGGCCGCCGAGCTCGAAGCGCAGATGCAGCTGGTGGTCGACCGCTACGAATGCGAATGGGCCAACGCCTTGAAAGACCCGGAAAAACTCAAACGCTTCCGCACCTTCGTCAACGCCAGTGGCGCCGACCCGGACGTGCAGTTCGTCCAGGAGCGCGGCCAACGCCGGCCTGCCCGGGCGGAAGAAATGACCCTGATCGATGCGACGGAGGTGGTCTGATGCCTGGCATGAATGCACTGCGGTTTGAATCGGGTAGTGGCTGGAGCAGAGTTTGTGGGCGTTGCGATCTGGTCGCTCATTCGGGCGTGGTCGCGCTGCTGGGCGGCCATCAGATCGCCTTGTTCTACTTGCCGGGCGAGCAGGGCGAGGGCCAGGTGTTTGCCCTCGACAACCGCGACCCACGCTCAGGTGCCAACGTGATCGGCCGTGGGCTGATCGGGAGCATGGCGGGCAAACTGGTGGTGGCTGCGCCCTTGTACAAACAGCATTTCGGGCTGCACGACGGCCTGTGCGTGGAGGCGCCGACGGAGCGGTTGCGGGTGTGGCCCGCACGTCTGCGCGGGGATGATGTGGAGATCGACGTTGCCCACGCTGCGTCAGTACCCGGTCAGGATGCTGGTGATCACCCCAGTGGCAATCGCCACTAGCACGTAGTCGCCGTTGATGCGCAACCAGCGGTGGTCGGGTGGTGGCGCGGACAGCTGGCGCGCGCGCCAGTCGGTGACCCAGTAGCGGTCGTCGCGGTACTGCGGCTCTACCACGCGCCCGCGCTGCCACTGCTGGTGGGGCACCGGCATGCCGGCCTGCGGACGGAAGTTGGCGTCGCGGTAGGCCGGGTGGCCGCCATGGTCATTGCGAGCGGCATGGCCTGGCTGTTGCGGCGAGCGTGGTGGCTGGCCTTGCGACGGGTGCCCCGGCTGTTGACCCTGCTGCGGTCCGTGGCCTTGTTGCGGACCCCCTTGGTTACCGCCTGGAACGTTGTCCGGCCCGCCGCCCGGTTGCGCCAAGCTGGCCAGCGGCATGCCCAGCACCAGCAGGGCGCACAATGCAGTCAGGTTTTTTTTCATCAGGTGTTCCTTTCATGGTTCAAGGGCGCCGCCTCGTTCCGGCTCTTTGCCTTGCGGCGAGCCTAGCATTGAGGGGCTTGCAGATTATGACCATGGGCTTGCGTAAGGTATCGCCAGCAGGAGGTAAAGATCGGGTAAAGCCTGAGCGCAGAGTGCACCGAAGGCGCCGGTACGCAAAGGCAGTGATGGGGGGTGAGCATGGTACCCGGGCCATGCCGTAGGGTCGCGGGACCGGGCTGGCGATCGACGATGGCCAGCCTCTCTTCAAAAGCCTTGTCAGCCTAAAAGCAATGCCACGATCAAGGGGCAACGGCTCTGCAGGCAAGAACGCTCATTCGATCAGTGGCACACCACTCAGGGCCTGTAATGCCTCGAACGAGAGGTCTGCGCAGATTTCCACGACTTTCAGCCCTTCAGGCGTTACGTCCAGTACAGCCAGGTCCGTGTAAATGCGGCTCACGCAGCCAATACCCGTCAGCGGGTAAGTGCACGCGGGCACCAGCTTGCTTTCGCCAGTCTTGGTCAGGTGGTCCATCATCACGAACACCTGGCGGGCGCCGGTGGCCAGGTCCATCGCGCCGCCCACGGCCGGGATCGAGCCTTCGGCGCCTGTGTGCCAGTTGGCCAGGTCGCCCTTGACCGAGACCTGAAACGCCCCTAGCACGGCGATATCCAGATGGCCGCCACGCATCATCGAGAACGAGTCGGCATGGTGGAAGTAGGCGCCACCGGTGAGCAGGGTCACGTGCTGTTTGCCAGCGTTTATCAGGTCGTCATCTTCCTCGCCAGGTGCCGGGCTTGGTCCCATCCCCAGCAGGCCATTTTCGCTGTGCAGAAACACTTCTTTGTCGCCTAGGTAGTTTGCTACCAGAGTAGGCGCGCCGATGCCCAGGTTCACATAGGCGCCTTCCTGGATATCCGCGGCCACGCGTTGGGCCATTTCGGCACGGGAGAGCTTTTGGTTGATGGTCATGGCAGGCCTCAAGATGCGTGAGCGATTGGAGCGGTGGTGGCGTCAGGGACGGCAACCACGCGCTGGACGAAAATACCCGGGGTGATGATATGTTCCGGGTCCAGCTCGCCCAGCTCGACGATCTGGTCAACCTGAACGATCGCGGTCTTGGCGGCCATGGCCATGATTGGCCCGAAGTTGCGAGCGGCCTTGCGGTAGGTCAGGTTGCCCCAGCGGTCCCCTCTGTGCGCCTTGATCAAGGCGAAGTCAGCATGCAGCGGCATTTCCAGAACGTACTGGCGGCCATCGATTTCACGGGTTTCCTTGCCCTCGGCAAGCAGGGTGCCGTAGCCCGTCGGTGAAAAGAAGGCGCCAATGCCTGACCCCGCGGCACGAATGCGTTCAGCCAGGTTACCTTGGGGCACCACTTCCAGTTCGATCTCGCCGGCGCGGTACAGTGCGTCGAACACGTAGGAATCTGACTGGCGCGGGAACGAGCAGATGATCTTGCGCACGCAGCCCGCCTTGAGCAGCGCGGCCAGGCCGGTGTCACCGTTACCCGCGTTGTTGCTGATGATGGTCAGCTCACGAGGCCGCAGGGCGATCAGCCCGTCGATGAGTGCGGAGGGCATACCTGCGTTGCCGAAACCACCGATCAGGAGGGTTGATCCGTCGGTAATGCCTGCCAAGGCACTGGCGATGGACGAATGCGTTTTGTCGATCAAAGCGGTACTCCCGGTGAGTTCAGATGAAAGTTTCGGCACGAGGGGCAGTGAAGTGCGGATAGCGCCTGAAGTGGCTTACAAGTTCTGAACAGTTTGACTTAACCCGGAAACGTCGCCGAGAGGCGTGGGCTACTTGTGGGCGATTAACGAACCGTTGTTCAACAGCTCATTGGGGCTCAGTGGTCAAGCGAGGGTGCAGGCGAAACTCCTTGGGCGTCAGCCCGGTGGCCCGCTTGAAGAAGCGCGAGAAATACGCCTGCTCGGCAAAGCCCAGGCTGTCGGCGACCTGGCCGATGGTCATGGAGGTGTACACCAGGTTGCGCTTGGCCTCCAGTACCACCCGCTGGTTCACCTGCTGCAACGCCGATTGCCCGGTCAGTTGCCGGCACAGGGCGTTGAGGTGAGCGACGCTGACGCCGATCTGCCGAGCGTAGTGCTCGATCTGCTGGTGCTCGCGAAAGTGCTGCTCGATCAACTGCGTCAGGTGGTCCAGGTGCTGCTGGCCGCGCTCCCTGGGTTTGGCGATGTGCTGCACGCGTTCGCGTGAACGACGCGACAGCCACACCAGCAGCGCGCAGATCACGGACTGCAGCATCAGGTCGCGCTCCGGGCGCTGCTGGCGGTATTCCTCAGTCAGTTGGCCAAACAGGTCATCGAGGTAGCGGCGGTCGTCACCTGCCCAGTAGCACTCGGCCTGAGCCATGGGTTTGCCTTCGAGCAACGGCGTGAAGCGCTCCAACACCGGTTTGGCCAGGCTGATCACATAGCCCTGTATATCTTCGGAAAAGCGAAAACCATGAATGCTCATCACCGGTACCACCTGCAAGGCGCCGCCGCTGATCTGCTGTTCAACGCCTTCGACCAGCACGTGGGCCTGCCCGGCCTGCACATACAGCAACTGGGCAAGGTCGCCATGGCGGTGGGTCTTGATTTCCCAGTCGTGCAGGCGGCTGCGCTCGGGGATGGATTCGCAGTGGATCAGGTCCGGGGTTGGCCAGGACGTCTCGCCATACAGCTTGAATACGGGAACACCCTTGGCAGCCAACATACGCAATCCTCGGCAATCCTCGAAAAGTCCAACAAATAAAGCAGAAATTGCCTTCTTCTGGGAGCTTTATCTGCGAAAAATACAGAACGACAAATCGTAACCCAGAGCCTGTCGGCTCATGAGGATAAAAACAATGAAGACTCAAATTGCCATTATTGGTGCCGGTCCGTCCGGGCTGCTGCTGGGCCAGTTGCTGCACAAGGCTGGTATCGACAACATCATCATCGAGCGCCAAAGCCCCGACTACGTGCTTGGCCGCATCCGTGCCGGCGTGCTGGAGCAGGGTATGGTCGACCTGCTGCGTGAAGCCGGTGTCGGCGAACGCATGGACCGCGTAGGGTTGGTGCACGACGGCTTCGAACTGGCGTTCGACAACCGCGTCGAACACATCAACCTGCGCGAGCTGACGGGCGGCAAGACCGTCATGATCTACGGCCAGACCGAGGTCACCCGCGACCTGATGGAAGCCCGCAGTGCCAGCGGTGCTCCCACCTACTACGATGCGGCCGACGTGCAGTTGCACGAACTCAAGGGCCAGAAACCTTATGTCACCTTTGTTCAGGATGGCCAGCCGGTCCGCATTGAGTGTGACCTGATCGCTGGCTGTGACGGTTACCACGGCGTTTCGCGCAAATCGATCCCTGACGGTGTGCTCAAAGAGTTCGAGCGGGTGTACCCGTTCGGCTGGCTGGGCGTACTGGCCGATACGCCTCCGGTGAATGACGAACTGATCTACGCCAGCCACGAGCGCGGCTTTGCCTTGTGCAGCATGCGTTCGCCAACCCGCACCCGCTACTACGTGCAGGTTGCCAGCGAAGAAAAAGTCGAGGACTGGTCCGACCAGCGCTTCTGGGACGAGCTGAAAAGCCGCTTGCCCAAGCCGGTCGCCGACAAGCTGATCACGGGCCCGTCCATCGAAAAGAGCATCGCGCCGCTGCGCAGCTTCGTGGTCGAACCCATGCAGTACGGGCACCTGTTCCTGGTGGGCGATGCCGCGCACATCGTGCCGCCAACCGGTGCCAAAGGGCTGAACCTGGCTGCCAGCGACGTCAGCACGCTGTACCACATCTTGCTCAAGTACTACCGCGAAGGGCGCCAGGACCTGCTTGAACGCTACTCGCAGATCTGCCTGCGCCGGGTCTGGAAGGCTGAGCGTTTCTCCTGGTGGATGACGTCGATGCTGCACCAGTTCCCCGGCACCGACGCCTTCAGCCAGCGCATGCAACAAACTGAACTGGACTACTACGTAGGGTCTGAGGCTGGGCGCAAGTCCATCGCCGAGAACTACGTTGGCTTGCCTTACGAGCCGGTGGAGTGACACCCCTGGCGGTGCGATCGACGACTTATCAGACGATGAGCGCAATTCTTATAAGAGGTAACTCATGACTCACCTTGCCACGCAATTCCCTGTCTTTTCCCAGCAGTTCATTGCCGGCCAATGGCGCGACGGCCGCGATGGCAGTGTGCTGCACGTGACCAACCCGTTCGATGGCAGCCAACTGGCACAGATCGTCCAGGCGGATCGCGATGACCTTGACGAGGCCTACCGCAAGGCCGCTGAAGCGCAGGTGAAATGGGCCGCTACCGGCCCGGCCGAACGAGCTGCCGTGATGCACCGAGCGGTGCAACTGTTCGATGAGCACCGCGAAGCGATCATCGACTGGATCATTCGCGAGTCTGGCAGTACCCGCATCAAGGCGCAGATCGAGTGGGGCGCAGCCCGTGGTATCACCCTGGAGTCGGCGTCGTTCCCGGCGCGCGTGCACGGGCGCCTGCTGCCGTCCAACGTGCCGGGCAAGGAAAACCGCGTGTACCGCGAGGCGCTGGGCGTGGTGGGCGTGATCAGCCCGTGGAACTTCCCGCTGCACTTGTCGCAACGCTCCGTGGCACCCGCCCTGGCGCTGGGCAACGCAGTGGTGATAAAGCCGGCCAGCGATACGCCGGTGACCGGTGGGTTGCTGCTGGCCAGCCTCTACGAGGCTGCCGGCCTGCCCGCCGGGCTGCTCAGTGTGGTGGTAGGCGCCGGGTCCAAGATCGGCAACGCCTTCGTCGAACATGAGGTGCCCAAGTTCATCTCGTTCACGGGCTCCACCCCGGTGGGCCTGAACATCGGCCGCCTGGCCTCCGGTGGCCAGCACCTCAAGCACGTGGCCCTTGAGCTGGGTGGCAACAGCCCGTTCGTGGTGCTGGCCGATGCCGACCTGGAGCAGGCGGTGAATGCAGCAGTGATGGGCAAGTTTCTGCACCAGGGGCAGATTTGCATGGCGATCAACCGCATCATCGTCGAAGACGCCCTGCACGATGCCTTCGTCGAGCGTTATGCCGAGCGCGTCAAGGCGCTGAAAGTGGGCAACCCGCATGACGCCGATACGGTGGTCGGGCCCATCATCAACGCCAAGCAGTTGCAAGGCCTGCTGGAGAAGGTGGCGCGTGCCAAGGAGGAGGGTGCCCGCGTGGTGGTGGAAGGTGACGTACAGGGCCAGTTACTGCCGCCCCACGTATTTGCCGACGTTACCAAGGACATGGAAATCGCCCGCGAAGAGATCTTTGGCCCGCTGGTGGGCATTCAGCGTGCCCGTGACGAAGCCCACGCCCTGGCGTTGGCCAACGACAGCGAGTTCGGCCTGTCCAGCGCTGTGTTCAGCGGTAACCTTGAGCGTGCCGTGCGTTTCGCCCGCCAGGTCAAGGCGGGTATGACCCACGTCAACGACATCCCGGTCAATGATGAGGCTCATGCGCCGTTCGGCGGTGAAAAAAACTCAGGCCTCGGGC
Organism: Pseudomonas sp. S60; assembly: GCF_016647865.1. Lineage (NCBI taxonomy): Bacteria > Pseudomonadati > Pseudomonadota > Gammaproteobacteria > Pseudomonadales > Pseudomonadaceae > Pseudomonas > Pseudomonas sp. S60. The sequence continues at coordinate 44,925 of NZ_JACVVH010000020.1, forward strand.
GCTTCAACGGCGACTGGGCCATCGAGGAATTCACCACCGATCACTGGGTCAGCGTGCAAGGCAGCCCGCGCCGCTACCCCTTCTGATGCTGACGGAGAATGCTCATGCTCAACGGTAAAAAGCTGGTCATTACCGGTGTCGCCTCCGGCATCGGCGAACAAACTGCGCAACTGGCACGCGCCCAGGGCGCCTACGTCATTGGCGTGGACATCAACCGGCCCAAGGTCGAGGTCGACCAGTTCATCCAGGCCGACCTGTCGTCACAGGCCTCCATCGACAGCCTGCTCGGCCAACTGCCGGACGGGATCGATGGCCTGGCCAACATCGCGGGGTTGCCACCCACGCTCAATGCCGAGTTGGTGCTCAAGGTCAACCTGGTAGGCCTGAAGTACCTGACCCTCGGCCTGGTACCGCAACTGGCCGACAATGCCGCCATCGTCAACCTGGCATCGCTGGCCGGTGTTGGCTGGCCACAGTCGGTCGCAGCCATCCGCGACAGCGAGCACCTGAGCTTTTCCGGTACCGCGGCCTTCTGCACCCGCCATGACATCGTGGGAGCGCGTAGCTACTTCTTCTCCAAGGAAGCACTGATCGCCTGGACCCTGCAACACCGCTGGACCTGGCGCGAACGTGGTATCCGCATGAATGCGGTAAGCCCGGGCCCGGTGGACACGCCGATTCTCAAGGACTTCATCGAAACCCTGGGCGCCCGCGCCGAAGAAGACATGAAGACCATGGACCGGCCTGGCCGTGCCAGCGACATTGCCCCGGTGGTGGCCTTTCTGCTCAGCGACGGTTCGCGCTGGATGCGCGGCACCAATGTGGCGGTAGACGGGGGGATGCATTCGCATATTCTGGCCAGCAGCAACGGCCTCTGAGTGCAGTAAGCGGCGTCTCCCCAACTTGGTAGGCGCGAGCAAGGTTCGCGAGGGGCTGCCATGCAGCCCCCTGCCAATGTCCAGATATGGCCATCTGCTACTTTCTGATCACACCCCTGCACGTCTGCCAATTGCCGCGGTCCAAACGCATACCAGACTCACATCTGCATACGTACCGCTCAAGACGCTGTAGGAGGCCACATGCCCGAGCTCATATTCCCCCAGCCCTTCGAAGCGATCGGTTGTAAACAATGCCGAGAACTGGCCGACCTGGGTTTTGGCATCACCATGGCGTTCCAGCCCATCGTCCACCAGCCCACTGGCAAGCCTTACGCCTACGAGGCACTGGTAAGGGGGTTGGCAGGGGAGGGCGCGGCAGAAATCCTGGCCAAGGTCACACCTGACAACCTCTACCGTTTCGACCAGGCCTGCCGTGTCAAAGCCATCGAGAAGGCCGCCGAACTGGGGCTCAACCGTGTGGAGGCGTGCAAGCTCAGCATCAACTTTTTGCCCAATGCGGTTTACCGCCCCAGTACCTGTATCAGGGCAACGCTGGAGGCCTCACGGCAGTTCGACTTCCCGGCCGACCGGCTGATCTTCGAGGTGACCGAGGGTGAGCGGGTGGAAGATACCGAGCACCTGAAGTCGATTTTTCGCGAATACGGCCGGCAAGGCTTCACCACCGCCATCGACGACTTTGGCTCGGGCTACTCGGGGCTGAACCTGCTGGCAGAGTTCCAGCCCGACCTGTTGAAACTGGACATGGCCCTCACCCGCAACCTGTGCCGCGACCCGGTTCGCCAGGCCATCGTCGCCGGCATCGTGTTAGTGGCACAGCGGCTGGGTATTACCTTGATAGCGGAGGGCGTCGAAACCCAGGCTGAATGTGAGGCGCTGGCCTCGCTTGGCATCGAACTGATGCAGGGTTACTACTTTGCCCGGCCTGCCATCGACAGCTTGCCGCTGATTGAACGCCTGCGCAGCTGAACAGCGGCTTACTCAGCCCACTCCGGGTCGCCGGTAAACACCACCGTCAGCCAGCGGTTCGGGCCTTCGCCGCCTAGCGCCTCGCCCACTTCGTTGCGCCAGGCGTCCCATTCCTCGATGGTTTTCGCCGCCATGCCAGCGGGCACGATGAAGTACAGCTCGATTTCCCGCGAGCGGCCCACCTTGGCAACGTAGGCACGGTACGACTGCAGCCCGTGACGGGTAACGAAGGCTTGGGCAACTGCGTCCACATGCAGCTTGAGGTCCCCGGGCGTGACCAGGAAGATCTCTGAAAATGCCTGGCGGATGACCGACATGGGCAGGGGTACGATCACCAGGCACACCAGCGCCAGAACTGCCGGGTCGATGTAAGGCGATACCCACTCCAGCGACGTACCCTGCACCGCATAGCCGAAGCAGAATGCGATGAGCAAGGCGGCCGTGATACTGGCCGACATCACCCAGCCTTTCACATCCATGGCCACGAAGTCCGAGCGCAACTGGCGGTTGGCGCGGGCTTCCACCACGGCAATGGTCACGCAGGCGATCACCGTGAGCACCGCATACACCATGGCAATGCCAAACTCCAGGTGGCGGCCGCCTTGCAGCAGGCTGCTGATGGCATTGATCAGCGCGTAGATGGCCACGCCGCTGAGCAGGATGCCGTTGAGCGCCAACACCATGGGCTCCAGGTGCCAGAAGCCCATGGTGAAGCGCTCGCGCAGCTTGCGTGACATCTGCAGGCTGGTGGCATGCGAGGTGATCAGCCTGACCACCATCAGTGACAGCCCGCTCATGCTGGCGTCGACCAGCGAATACACACCATCGAACATGATGGAGAACGACCCGGACGCCAGGCCGAAGGCGATGCCGATGGTGGCGATGAACAGGGTCACAGCGATGGAGGTCCGTAACAGGCCCTGTTCGCTGGTGATGTCGAAGAAAGTGGATCTACTTGGGTTTTGCATAATCAGTGTGCTCAGTAAAAACGTCGGTGCTGCGTTGCTTGCAAGGCCCCCTTTGCGAGGGCGCCGCCATGCCTGTGGGAGCGGGTTCACCCGCGAAGCAGGCGCATTGGCCCACAGGCTAGACGCGGAACTGTTCCATCAGCGCCTGTTGCTGGTTGGCAAGCTGGTTCAGCGACTGGCTGATGCGGGCTGACTCATCGGCTTGGCCGGCCAGCGACTCGGTCACGTCGCGGATGCTGGCCACGTTGCGGTTCACCTCTTCGGCCACCGCGCTCTGCTCTTCTGCCGCCGAGGCGATCTGCAGGTTCATGTCGCTGATCACCGCCACCGCCTCACCAATACGCTGCAGGGCCGGTAACGCTTGCTCCATGCGCGCAGCGCTTTCCTGTGCCTGCTGCTGGCCGCCCTGCATGGCTCCCACCACGTCATGGGTACCTTGCTGCAAGCCTTCGATCACCTGGCGAATTTCATCGACCGACACCTGAGTGCGCTGGGCCAGCCCGCGCACTTCATCGGCTACCACCGCAAAACCACGGCCGGCCTCGCCCGCGCGGGCCGCTTCGATGGCAGCGTTGAGGGCCAGCAGGTTGGTCTGCTCGGCGATCGTGCGAATAACCTCCAGCACCGAGCCGATCTGCGCACTGCGGTTTTCCAGTTCATGCGCTTCGGACATGGCGGCGTTCATGCCGTCGGCCAGGCGGTCGATGCCCTGGCGGGTGCTGTCGATCAACTGCAACCCATCACGGCTCGCCTGGTCTGCAGCCCGCGCCGCCTCGGCCGCCTGCGAGGCGTTGTGGGCCACGTCCATTGCGGTGGCGCTCATTTCATTGGCTGCCGTGGCGACCTGCTCGATTTCCCGGTGCTGTTGCTGCATGCCATTGCTGGTCTGGGTGGCAATGGCTGCCGACTGGTCTGCTGTGGCGCGGGCCTGGTGCAGGGAGCCTTTGACCTGGGCTATGACCGGTTGCAGCTTGTCGAGGAAGCGGTTGAACGCGCCAGTGAGCAGGCCCAGTTCGTCCTCACGGGCATAGTCCAGGCGCCGCGTCAGGTCGCCTTCGCCACTGGCAATGTCCTCCAGCCTGGCGGCTACGGCCAGGATGGGGCGGGTAACACCGCGCGCGGTCAGCCACACCAGCAGCAGGCCGATCAGTGCAGCAACCAGCCCGATCGTCAGGCTGGTGAGGTTGGCCTGCTGGCTGTGGGCCCCCAGGCGCTGGTTCAGGGCTACGGCCGGCGCCTGCAACACCGCTTGCGGCACCTCCAGCGTGACTTGCCACGGCGCGCTGCCCGGGATGGGCGCAAAGGGCTGCGTCACACGCATCACGCCCTCGGCTGCCGCTTGGGCAATCGGCTGGCCAAGCGTGTGCTCGTCGCGGCTGTTGCCGGCCAGCAAGCCGGCGGCGCTGGCAATGCTCACCTGGCCCTGGCCGTCGAACAACTCGCTGCGCCCGCTCAGGCTCAGTTGCTGCAAGGTTGCCAGGCCGATGTCCAGGCCTACGACGCCGATCACCTTGCCCCCTTCAAGCAATGGCAGGGCGATGCTGGTCATCAGCACCTGCCTGCCGTTGACCTCATCGAGGTACGGCTCAAGCATGCAGGCCTTGGCTGCCTGCTGCGGGCAGGTCAGCCAGCGGTTTTTTGCCACGCCATTGGTGCCGATGCTGGTGTCGCCCAGCATCGACTCGGGCATGGCTTCCCGCTCCAGCATGCCGGGCTGCGGTTGCGACCAGTACAGCGAGAAGCGCCCTGCCTCATTGCTGCCAGATGCAGCATCGCCGCGGTGTTGGGTGTCCTGTTGGTCCAGGGCCTCTGGCTGGAATACCAGGTACAGGCCTATCACCTGCGGGTTGCCCGCCAGCGCAGTGCGCGCCTGCTGGGTGAGTTCGGCGCGCAAGTCGCTGCCCCCGCGGCTCTTCAGGGCGCTCACCAGGCGGGCAAAGCCATTGGCGTACTGGTAGGTGTCCATGAAGTAGCGCTGAATGCGCAGTGCCTGGGTGTCGGCATGGGCCTGCAGGTTTTCCCGTGCGCTGTTCTCGAGCAGTTCGGTGCTGGTCTGGTTGACCAACGCCGCGCTGCGCCGCGCCTGGGCCAGGGATGTGGCCACCAGCACGGCAACGATGGCCAGCAGGCACAGCCCGGCAAGCAGGGTGATCTTCCACTGGATGGACAGGCGGCGCAACAGCATGGGAAACCTCGTGAGTCATGGGGCAACGCCCGCGATCAGGCGCGGGCGTTGTAGTGCGGCAAGGGTCATTCGGCCACGTAGTTGGGGGGCGCTGCGCGAAACGCTTTGGTCAGCCAGGCCAGATACAGCAGCCCCAGTGTTGCCCACAGCCCGCCGAACATCAGCGAATGCACGTTCAGGTCGAGCCACAGCGAGACGATGATGCAAAAGCCCGTGGTGGGCAGCACCAGGTACTTGAGCTGGTTGGCCAGGCCGCGACGGTTGCCCTCGCGCAGGTAGCAATGGTTGATCACCGACAGGTTGACGAAGCTGAACGCAACCAGCGCCCCGAAGTTGATGATGGACGTGGCGGTGACCAGGTCGAAGAAGATCGCCGACAGCGAAATCAGCCCCACCACCGCGATGTTCAGCACCGGGGTTTTGTAGCGCGAGTGCAGGCGTGCAAATACGCTGGGCGGGATTACCTTGTCGCGGCCCATCACGTAAAGCAGGCGTGACACGCTGGTTTGCGAGGCCAGGCCCGAAGCGATGGTGTTGATGACCGTGCACGCGATAAAGACCGACTGGAACAGCTTGCCCCCCACATACAGGGCAATTTCCGGCAGGGCAGCTTCCTGGTCGTGGAAGCGCGCCATGGTCGGGAAGTAGGCCTGAATGAAGTACGACACGGTAATGAACACCAGGCCGCCGATCAGCGCAGTGAGGAAGATTGCCCGGGGGATGGTCTTGGCGGGGTCGCGGGTTTCTTCGGACAGGCAGGTGACGGCGTCGAAACCCAGAAACGAAAAGCACAGGATGGTCGCGCCAGCGGCCAGGGCGCTCAGTTGGGTTTGCTGGTCGGCGAACGGCAGCAGGCTCCAGGCCGTGCCCAGGCCTTCACCCTGGCCAAGGCCGCGCACGCACAGGTAGATGAACACGGCGATGATCGCCACCTGCACACCCACGAACAGCAGGTTGAAGTGTGCCACCAGGTTGACGCTGCGCATGTTGATCAGGCTGATGAGGGTGACAAAGCCGACCACCCACAACCATTGCGGTACCTCGGGGAACATGGCCGAGAGGTAGAGCTTGGCCAGCAGGGCATTGACCATCGGCAGCAGCAGGTAATCCAGCAATGACGACCAGCCCACCAGAAAGCCCACGTGGGGGTTGATGGCGCGCTGGGTGTAGGTGTAGGCCGACCCGGACTGCGGGAAGCGCTTTACCAGGGTGCCGTAGCTCACGGCGGTAAACAGGATGCCGGCCAGGGCCAGGATGTACGCACTGGGCACATGGCCGGCGGTGATGCCAGACACAATGCCAAAGGTGTCGAACACCGTCATGGGGGTGAGGTAGGCCAGGCCGATGATGATCACGTGCCAGAGGCGCAGGGTCTTGCGGAGCTGGCCGTGGCCAGGGGCGCTGTGTTCAGGCTGCATGCTGGCGAGGCTCCTGCAGCAGGGCCTGGGCGGCGGGCACGGTCGATTGCGCATGCGGCAAGGGCGAGCGGATGGGCTCCATGTTGTTCACCTTTTATGTTGGAGCGGCGAGGGGCGCGATTGCGGCGCGCTGAGTGGTGAAAATAAAAAACGAAGGGTGACTGGGTGTCAAGTTAAACGTGACAGGATGTGTCGTAATTGGAATTTATATCGGGATAGATTACGAAGAGCCCTCAATTTTATGGGGTTTTTAGCAGGTCGTACCCAATATGGGTGTCCGTAAAAATTAACGGACAACCAAGGGTAGTGGTGAGGCTGGCTTCTCCGGCGTTTTCCGTTGGTTCGGGGCCAACAACGATGCCGCGCAATGCTACTCTTCGCATTCGACGCGGCCTTGATGCCGCCTGCACAACCCTTATGGACATCAATCGGTTCTATTCATGAAGAAATCAGTAGGCATTCTCTCCGGCTTGGCAGTCGCCATTGCCGTCGTAGCCATCGGTGGCGCCTGGTACTCCGGCAAGCGGCTGCCGGCCGAGCTTGACGTCGCCCAGGCGCTCACCAACGCGCAGTTGCAGAAGGCGCTGGTGACCACGGGTGGCACCATGACCGTCGAGCGTGTTTCGCTGGAGCAGCACTGGTTCAGCAGCACCGCCCGTTACCGTGTCAAGGCCCGTGACATCAACGTGGGTGAGGGGGAGATGGCGAGCTTTGAGCTAGGGGTCACCGACCAGATCGAGCATGGCCCGTTCCCGTGGTCTAGGGTCAGGACGCTCAAACTGATGCCGGTGTTGGCGGTGAGCAACAGCACCCTGGACAAGGACGACACCACTGCCGCTTGGTATGCGGCGGCCGGCGAGCGGGTGCCACTGAGCGTGCGCACCAGCCTGGGGTACGCAGGTGGTGTGGACAGCCAGGTACAGCTGGCGCCGGTCAAGGTCGACGAAGCCGAAGGCAACAGCCTGGACTTCTCGGGCATGGAGCTGCAGGTAAGCGGCAATCAGAAGGGTGAGGATTCCAGGTTCAATGGCCATGCCGATCGCTTCGTTATGAAGCTGGTGCGTGCCGACCAACCGCCTGCCACCTTCGAGCTGCAGGGCCTGAAACTCGGCGGCAAGCTCGCGGCCACCGCGCACGACAATATCTACACGGGCAATGCCGACCTGTACCTGGCCGAAGCCAAGGTCACGCTGGGGCCAAGGCAGCAGGTGCTGGTAATGAAAGGGCTGGAGCAGAACGCCCTGCAAACCCTTGAAAAGGGCGACAATGTAGGCGCTCGTGTCGAGTATAAGGTCGACGACATCACCTGGGATGGCCGTGCGGTCGGCAAGGGGCAACTGGTCGTTAGCCTGAACTCGATCAACGCGCCCGCGCTGCAGGCTCTGTCTCTCTGGTACAAAGCGCATCTGCCGGAGTTCGAGGCAGCTTCCGCTGCAGGCCAGCCGGCGCCGCAAATCAACATGGATGCAGCCGAGAAAGCCAAGTTTCAGGCTGACTTGACCCAGCTGCTGGCGGCCAAGCCCAAAGTGGCCATCGAAGACCTGACCTTCAAGACAGCCAATGGCGAGAGCCACTTCAACCTGGCGATGGACTTTGCCGCCCCTGCCACATTCGACCAGCCATCGGACCAGCTGGCCAGGCAGATCATCACCCAGGTCAAGGGCAAGCTGTCCCTGTCCAAGCCAATGCTGGGCGACCTTGCCACCCTGCAAGCACTGCTGGACGGGCAGACCGACGCGCAGGCCATTGCCATGCAGTCGGGCCAGGCGGGTGAGATGGCCGGCATGATGGCGCTGCAGAGCGGCCTGGCTACCGTGCAGGGCAATGACGTGGTCAGCGCCTTGCACTATGCCGATGGCAAGGTCGATTTCAACGGCAAGAAAATGACCGTCGAAGAGTTCGCCATGCTGGTCACCACCCAGCTGGGCCTGCTCACGCCAGACCGCTGATTATCGGTCTGTACTCTAGTGTTCGCAGCCGGCCACGCTGGCTGCGAACACTGCCTGCCCACCCCGCAAAAACCGCTTTGGAAATCTCGGATTTGGCTGTAGCCTTCGGCGTCCATAATAATCCGCGCCCGCAGAGGGCCGTGGCGGCCTGCGCGCCGTCCGGCACCCCTAGCCGATCTGCCAGGGCCGGGTGATACACTCGATTTGACGCGCGCAGGCGCCTGCAGGTCCAGCGATCATGACCCAGATTTCCGAACGCCTGTTGGTTCAGGCCCACCTCGACGCCAAGCAGCCTCACCCGCTCACTGCCGAGCAGGAGGCCGATTACCGTGCGGCCATTGCTGCCGAGTTGAAGGCGCAGAACGCTGTGCTGGTGGCCCATTACTACTGTGACCCGGTTATTCAGGCGCTGGCCGAAGAAACCGGCGGCTGCGTGTCCGATTCGCTTGAAATGGCCCGTTTTGGCAAGAACCACCCTGCCCAGACCGTGATCGTGGCCGGTGTGCGCTTCATGGGCGAAACGGCCAAGATCCTCACCCCGGAAAAGCGCGTGCTGATGCCCACCCTCGAGGCGACCTGCTCGCTCGACCTGGGCTGCCCGGTGGAGGAATTCTCGGCCTTCTGCGATAAGCACCCCGAACGTACCGTGGTGGTGTACGCCAACACGTCGGCCGCCGTGAAGGCCCGCGCCGACTGGGTGGTGACGTCCAGCTGCGCCCTGGAAATCGTCGAAAGCCTGATGGACAACGGCGAAACCATCATCTGGGGCCCGGACCAGCATTTGGGCCGCTACATCCAGAAGCAGACCGGCGCCGACATGTTGCTGTGGGATGGCGCCTGCATCGTGCACGAAGAGTTCAAGTCGCGTCAGCTGGCAGACATGAAAGCGCTGTACCCGGACGCGGCGATTCTGGTACACCCCGAGTCACCGGAGTCGGTCATCGAACTGGCCGATGCAGTGGGCTCCACCAGCCAGTTGATCAAGGCGGCTCAAACCCTGCCCAACAAGACCTTCATCGTGGCCACCGACCGTGGCATCTTCTACAAGATGCAGCAGTTGTGCCCGGACAAAGTGTTCGTGGAGGCGCCCACCGCCGGCAACGGCGCTGCGTGCCGCAGCTGTGCCCACTGCCCGTGGATGGCCATGAACACCTTGGAGCGCGTGCTTGATTGCCTGCGCAACAAGACCGGGGAAATCTTCGTTGACCCGGCCCTGGTGCCCAAGGCGATCAAACCTCTGAACCGCATGCTGGACTTCACCCAGGCAGCGCGCCTGAAACTCTCCGGCAATGCCTGACGCCAGAGCGCGTCGTCTTCTTCGCGGGTAAACCCGCTCCCACAGGCGGTATGGGTCCCCAGAGGGTGTGCAGTGCGATACCTGTGGGGGCCATGCAGGCGCAAGCCCTGTGGGAGCGGGTTTACCCGCGAAGGGGCCTTAGCGGCCCATCATCTCCCTTACCATGCGCTGCTGCTCCATGATCTCCCGCTGACGCTGGTCGATCTGCGATGCCAGCGGGAAATTCCCGCCCGCGCGGCGCTTGGCGTAATCAAGCTGCTGGATCGCCTGGTCGAAATCCCCCACCAGCGTGAAGTACTCGGCGCGCGCGCGGTGCAAGCCGATGGTGTTGCCCGACAAGCCGCGCACCTCGGCCATGTCGTACCAGATGTCCGGGTCGTCCGGGCGGCTTTTGATCAGGTCGTCGAGCACCTTCTCGGCTTCGACAGGTTTGTTCTGCTTCACCAGCAAGTCGGCCCGCACCTGCTTGAGTGGGTAGTTGCCCGGGTACAAGCCCTGCATGCGCTCGGCCCGCTGTTGCGCATCGCTCAGGCGGTTGTTGGTGATGTCCAGGTCGATCTGCGCCAGGTTGTAGGTGATGTCGTTGGGGGCCTTGGCCAGCAAAGGCTTCAGCAGCTCCCGCGCTTCGTTCAGCTGGCCGCCCTTGATTTGCGCCAGGGCAAGGCCATAGCGGGCGGCATCCAGTTTCGGGTCATCATCGAGCTGGGCGCGGAAGCGCTTGGCTGCCAGGCCCGGCGTGCCCTCGTAGGTCAGCGCTACCCTGGCGCGGATCAACTGGTAACGCAGGCTGTCTTCCACTCCGCCTTTGGGCGCCTGTTCGGCACGGTTGCGGGTGTCGGCGATACGCGATTCGGTCACCGGGTGAGTGAGCAAGAACTCCGGCGGCTTGGCATCGTAGCGATACTGCCGCGCCAGGCGTTCGAACATGGTCGGCATGTTGCGCGGGTCGTAACCGGCCTTCTCCAGGTTCTGGATACCGATGCGGTCGGCCTCCTGCTCGTTCTGCCGCGAAAACCGGCGCTGTTCCTGAATGGCTGCCGCCTGGGTGCCGGCGATCATGCCGATACCCGCATCCCCGGCACCGCCGGCCGCCAGCACGATACCGGCCAGCAGCGCAGCCATCATCGGCAGCTGCATGCGTTGTTGGGCTTCCACGCCCCGGGCAAAGTGGCGTTGCGACAAGTGCGCCAGCTCGTGCGCCAGCACCGAGGCATACTCGCCTTCGGTTTGCGCATTGAGGAACAGCCCACCGTTGACACCGACAATGCCACCTGGGGCTGCGAAGGCGTTCAGCTCGCGGCTGTCGATGAGGATGAATTCCAGGCGCCGGTCCTGCAGTTGGCTGGTTTCAGCCAGGCGGTACACGCTGGTCTCCACGTAGTCCTTGAGCTGCGGGTCGTTCAACTGGTTCACCTGCCCGCGCAGCAGGCTGAGCCAGGCGCGGCCCAGCTGGTGCTCCTGCTGCGGCGAGACGATCGCCGAACTGGCATCACCCAGCGAGGGCAGGTCGTCCGCGTGGCCAGGAAGGGCCAGCAGGCACGCCAGCGTCAGCAGGGTAGGGCGCAGTAAATTCATGCACGAGGCTCGCGTTGGTCAAAGATAGCTACTGTAGCGGGCTCACACGTTGGCGACCAGTGGCGCTATCCTTACCGGCCGATCAGCCAGCAGCCCGGCGTTGCCCTAGGAGAACCCTGCATGAGTACCCCCCTGACCTGTGATGCCGAGCTGGACGCCAGCGGGTTGAACTGCCCGTTGCCGCTGCTCAAGGCCAAGATGGAACTCAACCGCCTGCCTGGGGGCGCGGTACTCAAGGTGATCGCCACCGATGCAGGCTCCCAGCGCGACTTCCGCACTTTCGCCCGGTTGGCCGGTCATACCCTGCTGCACGAAACGGCCGAGGCCGGTACTTATACCTACTGGCTGCGCAAGGCCTGAGTCTTCCCAAGGATCGTCAATGTTCAAAGTGTTTCGCGACTGGGTACAGCGCTACTTCTCGGACGAAGAGGCGGTGGTGCTGGCGGTGTTGCTGTTTCTGGCCTTCACGGCAGTGCTCACCCTGGGTGGCATGCTGGCGCCGGTGCTGGCGGGTATGGTGCTGGCGTTTCTGATGCAAGGCCTGGTCAATGCCCTGGAGCGCCTGCGTGTGCCCACCCGGCTGGCGGTGATGCTGGTGTTCGCCCTGTTCATGGGGGCGTTGGCGGTGGTCATGCTGGTGCTGGTGCCCCTGCTGTGGCACCAGCTGATTACCCTGTTCAACGAACTGCCCGGCATGCTGGGCAAATGGCAGTCGTTGTTGCTGCTTTTACCAGAGCGCTACCCGCACTTGGTATCGGACGAGCAGGTGCTGCACGCCATCGAGTCGGTGCGTGGCGAAATCGGCAAGTTTGGCCAGTGGGCGCTCACCTTCTCGCTGTCCAGCCTGCCGCTGCTGGTCAACGCCATGATTTACCTGGTGCTGGTGCCCATTCTGGTGTTCTTCTTCCTCAAGGATCGCGAACTGATTGGCCGCTGGGTCAGTGGCTACCTGCCGCGCCAGCGCACCCTGTTGAACCGGGTGGGCAGCGAGATGAACCGGCAGATTGCCAACTACATCCGAGGCAAGGGCATCGAGATTCTGATCTGCGGCATTGCCACCTACATCGCCTTCATCAGCCTGGGCCTGAACTATGCGGCGCTGCTGGCGCTGTTGGTGGGGCTGTCGGTGGTGGTGCCCTACGTGGGGGCGGTGGTGGTGACCGTGCCGGTGACGCTGATCGCGCTGTTCCAGTGGGGCTGGGGCGACCAGTTCATTTACCTGATGACCGTATACGCCATCATTCAGGCGCTGGACGGCAACGTGCTTGTGCCGCTGCTGTTCTCCGAGGCGGTAAGCCTGCACCCGGTGGCGATCATTTGCGCGGTGTTGCTGTTTGGCGGGTTGTGGGGGTTCTGGGGGATTTTCTTCGCCATCCCGCTGGCGACCCTGATCAAGGCCGTGCTGGACGCCTGGCCCCGGCAGGAGCCCAGTGTTTCGCCGTTGCTTTGAACAGGATCAGGGCTGCCAGGCAGCCCTGATCACTTTCAACCCTCGTTCAGCGCCTGGGCTGCCGCCAAAACGGCATCCACGTGCCCCGGCACCTTCACCCCGCGCCATTCCTGGCGCAGCACACCGTTTTTGTCGATCAGGAAGGTACTGCGGTCCACGCCCAGGTATTCCTTGCCATACAGCTTCTTCAGCTTGATCACGTCGAACAGCTGGCAAAGGGCCTCGTCCTTATCGCTGATCAGCTCGAACGGAAAGCCCTGCTTGGCCTTGAAGTTCTCATGCGACTTGATGCCATCGCGCGACACGCCGAACACCACGGTGTTGGCAGCGGCGAACGCCGGGTGCTGGTCGCGGAACCCCTGGCCTTCAGTGGTGCAGCCCGGAGTGCTGTCCTTCGGGTAGAAGTACACCACCACCTGCTGGCCCTTGAGCCCAGCCAGGCTCACGGTGTGGCCGCCGGTGGCCTGGGCCTGGAAGTCGGCAACGGGTTGGTCGAGTGCTACGGCCATGGGGGCTCCTTACATAGGGTTCTGGGGGCGCCAGGGTTCGATCAGGGCATCCAGGTTCAGCGCATCGGCAAAGTCCAGGAACTGGTCACGCAACCAGCTGATTTGGGTGCCGGCTGGCAGGATCACGGTGAACTGGGCATTGAGCATGCTGCTGCCAGTTTGCGGCGCCAGGTAGGTGTCGCACGTCATGGCTTCGAGCTCGACGCGGTGGTCGAGGAAGAACTGGCACAGCTCGTTGATGATGTCCGGGCGGTACGCGGCGCTCACGTAGGCCACGTACGGCAGCGCCTGCGGGCGCACTTCCTGGTCGGCGCTGCGCACCACGTCCAGGGTCAGGCCGTGCTTCTTGCCAAGGCTGGGCAGCATGGCTTCGAGGCGCGCCAGGGCATCCCAGCTGCCGCCTACCTGCAAGACCAGGGCGCTGGTCTCGCCGTGGCGGCTCAGGCGCGAGGTGACCACCGCGCAGCGGTTTTCGAAGGCGGCGCGGCTGAGCACGTTGGCCAGCTCCATGGGGTTGGGCCCCAAGGCGCTGATGACGAGGAATTGTTCGCGGACAGTGGGGGTGGACATGCAGCATTCCTAAAGCGATGAGCGGTCGGCGCAGGACGGGCGAAAGCCTCCTGCCGGCAGGGCCCGGGGCTCGCATGCGAGGCCATGAACGCTGGCGGGGAGCAAGGTCGACGGCCCGACGGGCCGCGCTGCACCGATCAAAGCATCAAGGGTAGCGAAATAAGCCGCTGAGGGGAATGCTCCGCCCGCCTGCTTCGCTTGTACAAGGCCGATGCCCCCAGTACCATTACCGCTCTCTTTTTCCGGCAGGAGCAGTTACATGATTGCGGGCAGTATGGTGGCATTGGTCACTCCCATGGATGCACAAGGGCGTCTTGACTGGGAAAGCCTCGACAAGCTTGTAGACTTCCACCTGGAAAACGGCACCCACGCCATCGTCGCCGTCGGTACCACCGGCGAGTCCGCCACGCTCGATGTCGAAGAGCACATCCTGGTCATCAAGCACGTGGTCGAGCGCGTCAAGCGCAGCAACCACCACGTGCCGGTCATCGCCGGCACCGGTGCCAACTCCACTGCCGAAGCGGTGCACCTGACCCAGAACGCCAAGAATGCCGGTGCCGATGCCTGCCTGCTGGTGGTGCCGTACTACAACAAGCCGACGCAAGAAGGCCTGTACCAGCACTTCAAGCACGTTGCCGAAGCCGTCGACATCCCGCAGATCCTGTATAACGTACCTGGCCGCACCTCCTGCGACATGCAGGCTGACACCGTCATCCGCCTGTCGAAGGTCAAGAACATCATCGGCATCAAGGAAGCGACCGGCGACATGGCCCGCGCCAAGGCCATCCTGGAAGGCGTCGACAGCGACTTCATCGTGCTGTCCGGTGACGACCCGACTGCCGTCGAGCTGATCCTGATGGGTGGCAAAGGTAATATTTCCGTCACGGCCAACGTCGCCCCGCGCGAAATGGCCGACCTGTGCGAGGCCGCCCTTGCGGGCAATGCCGAGAAGGCCCGCGCAATCAACGACACGCTCATGCCCCTGCACAAAGACCTGTTCTGCGAGTCCAACCCGATCCCGGTCAAATGGGCGCTGGTTGAAATGGGCCTGATGAAAAAAGGCATTCGCCTGCCACTGACCTGGCTGAGCGAAGGCTGCCACGACAAAGTCCGTACTGCCCTGCGCCAGTCCGGCGTACTGGTTTAAGAGGAAGTACCCCGCATGAAGCGACTGGCTGGTCTTTCCGCCCTTGCCCTGATCATCTCCAGCACCAGTGGGTGTGGCTGGCTGTGGGGCGAAGATGGCTATTTCCGCGACCGCGGCAGCGATTACCTGCAGGCGCACCCCACTGCGCCCATGCAGCTGCCTTCGGACGTGAGCGGCGTCAAGCGCCTCGACCCCCTGCTGCCGATTCCACGCAACGTTGCCGACGACAGCGTCGCCGGCGAGTTCGTGGTGCCGCGCCCGCAACCCTTGACCGGCGGTGCCGGCCAGGCCACTGACTACAGCCTGCAGCGCAGCGGCACCAGCCGTTGGGTGCTGGCCCAGCATGCGCCAGCCGAAGTGTGGCCGGTGGCCCGCCAGTTCTTCGAGGACAACGGCTTCCGCATCGCTGAAGAACGCCCGCAAACCGGCGAATTCAACACCACCTGGCAGCGCTTCGACGAGCTGTCGGCGTCCATGGGCCAACGCCTGGCCAGCACTGCCAGCAGCGCCAACAGCGACGTGCGCGTGCGGGTGCGTATCGAGCCCGGCGTGCAGCGCAACACCTCCGAGGTGTACGTGGTCAGCGTCGAGCGCCCGGCCGGCAGCAGCGCCGAGCCCGATTTCCCGTCCACCTCCACCAACACCGGCGCCGATGCGCTGCTGGTCGACGAGCTGCTGGCCAGCATGAACCGCAGCGCCGAGAAAGGCGGTTCGGTGTCGCTGCTGGCAGAGCGCGACTTCGATGTGCCAAGCCGCGTCAGCCTCAGCGAAGACGGCAGCGGCAACCCGGTACTGTTCCTGGGTGCCGACCTGGACCGTGCCTGGTCCAGCGTGGGCCGTGCCCTGGAGCAAGGCGGCGAGTGGCGTGTCGAAGACATCAACCGCAGCCTGGGCCTGTACTACATCAACCTGTCCGAAAAGCCTGAAGACAAGCAGAACCAGCCTGGCTTCTTTGGCCGCATGTTCGGCAGCGAGCCCACCAAGGAAGAGCGCGAAGCCCGTGCCGAGCGCTACCAGGTCCGCCTGAGCAAGGTGGGTGAGAGCGTGCAGGTTACTGTCGAGAAAAACATCAACACCGTGGCCCCGGCCGATGTCGCCCGCCGCGTGCTGAGCGCCATTCAGGACCACCTGGGCTAAGTGCGCTTCGCGGTACTCGGAAGCGGCAGCCAAGGGAACGGCACGCTGATCGCCAGTGGTGACACCGTCATCCTGGTCGACTGCGGGTTTTCCCTGCGTGAAACCGAGCGGCGCCTGGCGCTGCTCGGGGTTTCGGCAGCACAGCTCAGTGCGGTGCTGGTTACCCACGAGCATGCCGACCACGTGCATGGGGTGGGCCTGCTGTCACGGCGCTACAATGTACCGGTCTACCTCAGCCAGGGCACCTTGCGCGGTTTGCGCAAGCCGGTGGAGGTGGCCGGTTTTCTCGCGTGTGGGCAACGCCTGCAAATCGGTAGCCTCGAGGTTACCGCCGCGCGGGTCGAGCATGATGCCTATGAGCCGTTGCAGTACGTGGCCAGCGACGGCAAGCGCCGGTTTGGCATACTGACCGACCTTGGCTCGTACGATGCGCGGTTGCTGGAGCGTTACCATGGCCTGGATGCGTTGCTGATCGAGGCCAACCACTGCCGTGACATGTTGGCGCGCGGCCACTACCCGTACTTTCTCAAGCAGCGGGTCGGGGGCATGCAAGGGCATTTGAACAATCACCAGGCCGCAAGCCTGGTGCAGGAGTTGGGCTGGAGCAACCTGCAGCACCTGGTGCTGGCCCACCTCAGCAGCAAGAACAACCTGCCACACCTGGCCCGCCAGTGCTTCGTCGACACCCTTGGGTGCGACCCTGGCTGGCTCCAGGTGGCAAACCAGGAACACGGGCTCGACTGGCGCGAAATCGCCTAGCCCAACACCTCAAGCAAGCGGAGCCCAATCATGGAAAAACGCGACGAACTCTACCGCGGCAAGGCCAAATCGGTTTACAAGACCGACGACGCCGACCGCTTGATCCTGCTGTTCCGCAACGACACGTCGGCGTTCGACGGCAAGCGCATCGAGCAGCTCGACCGCAAAGGCATGGTGAACAACAAGTTCAACGCCTTCATCATGCAGAAACTGGAAGAAGCCGGTGTGCCCACCCAGTTCGACAAGCTGCTGGGCGACAACGAATGCCTGGTGAAGAAGCTGGACATGATCCCTGTGGAATGCGTAGTGCGTAACTATGCTGCCGGCAGCCTGGTCAAGCGCCTGGGCGTGGAGGAGGGCATCAAGCTGGAGCCGTCCACCTTCGAGCTGTTCCTGAAAAACGACGAGAAGGGCGACCCCTTCATCAACGAATCCCACGTTGTGGCTTTCGGCTGGGGCACCGCCGAGCAGCTGGTCGATATGAAAAAGCTGTCGCTCAAGGTCAACGAAGTGCTGAGCAAGCTGTTCGATGACGCCGGCCTGCTGCTGGTCGACTTCAAACTGGAATTCGGCGTATTCCACGGCCAGATTGTGCTGGGCGACGAGTTCAGCCCCGACGGCTGCCGACTGTGGGACAAGGAAACCCGCAAGAAGATGGACAAGGACCGCTTCCGTCAGGGCCTGGGCGATGTAATCGAAGCGTACGAAGAAGTTGCCAAGCGCCTGGGCGTGCCGCTGTAACGCGCCAATTCACGCAAGCGCCTGATACCACGTGGTTTTTTAGAAAATAAAGGTTTGCGTTTTCAAAATTCGCTGGTATGATACGCGGCATTGGAGAGATGCCGGAGTGGTCGAACGGGACGGATTCGAAATCCGTTGTACTGGCAACAGTACCTAGGGTTCAAATCCCTATCTCTCCGCCATATCTGAAAACCCCTGGAACTTGATAAGTTTCAGGGGTTTTTCTTTTTCCGAGCTAATCCATCGGGCATTTGTCGTTTAGACCCTTGTATCGCTTAGTGCAAAGGTGTTCATAGCCATTTACTTCATAGGCAGCAATGGGCCTACGACGAGGCTGAGAGCTTTTCGAGCGGCCTGACTGTCAGCTCAACTCCTAGGGCCAGCAGCAGCTTCTGCACTGTGGAGAACCTTGTCTTATCCGCACCCTTGAGCGTTTTATAAAGCGATTCACGATTCACCCCCGCCTCCTGTGCAAACTGATTCACGCCTTTGGCTTTCGCGACTTCACGCAATGCATGCATCAAGGTCTGAGCATCGTTAGCCTTCATTGCCTGGGCTAAAAAAGCCGCAATGGTTTCAGGGCTGTCGAGAAATCTGGAAGCCTCGAAGGGCTTGGTATCGCTCAAATCGAGATCAAGGATGGGCATGTCTTCGGGGTCGAGAATAGCGCTCATCGTTTTTTTCCTCGTACCATACAAAGAATTTCTTTAGCTCGCGTGATGGCTCTGTGCTGATCCGTCTTGTTGCTACCGTAGAGCATCATTTCGTCGGCTCGCGGTGGCTTGGTATGAATGATGCCTCTCGATGGGATACCCCCAGAGGCATCACCCAACTGACTTACTTTTTCATCATCCCCAACTCAGCATCATCCAGCAGCGCCTTGGCCATGGCGCTGAGGTAGTGCGAGGCCCAGATCAGTTTCTGGTCGCCTTCCATCAGCCCGGTGATGATCAGGTCGCGGACGTAGCCCATCAGTTCGGAGGCTTGTTCGCGAGCGTCCTGGCAGGGGATGCCAGGCTCTATGCGGAACAGGGGGTGGGTGTTGTTTTTGCCCTGGTAGAAGCAGGTCTTGCCGACGGTGGTGGGGTCTTTTGGGGCGTCGGTTGGCATTGTGGTATTTCCCTGGAATTTGCGGTGGCTCTGCTGGCCCCTTCGCGGGTAAACCCGCTCCCACTGGGGCGGGGTGTGCCTGCGATGGGGCCAGGCCTGCTAGTGCAAGCTGTGCGGTTCGGCGGTTATCGGCGAGCGCATCTGCAGTTGCATCAGTGCCGACTCGACCAGGTCCTGCACTGCCTTCATTTCATGGATGACCGCCTGCATCACCACCGAGCTGTGTGCGGTGGGTTGCAGTTGCACGGATTGGCGGGCAACGCACAGGGCGCAGCGTATATATTCCGAGGAATGGGCGAGGGTGTCTTGAAGAGGCTGTGTGGCCAGTGGATAGGGAGGGTCGGGGACTATCTTGCGCATATATAGCTCCAGAGTCAGTCGAGCTACCACGGAATTGCTGTCAAACAAGAAGGTGGCAGCGGTACGCGGGTTGACAGACCGAGGACTCCGGAGACTCGGCGCACACGAGGTGCCCCACGTACTGCCGCCATAACGGTTGCACGTGCACGGAGACTTGTCGGCCTGTCAAAGCCGGTCGTTGCGTATCAACGACGAACCGAGACTAGAGCGCGACTGAATCCGTCGCAACGGTTTGAGTGGTTCGGCAGTATGTTTGGGAAATGGCCTACACGAAAGGGAATAATTCTGAGTTTAAGGTTGTAGGACAGACAGAAAAAAGGTCCCAAATTTTCAAAACTATCAAAATCTACTGAAAGCTAGCGAAAACAGCTAGACTTTGCTATCTATTGCTATAACTGCTGTTGGAGGCACTCCATGGACCCGTACCGCAACCCCTTCGCACCCGGCGCCGGCAGCAGGCCGCCCGAGCTGGCGGGGCGTGATGCGGTGCTCGAGCATGCTCGTATTGCCTGTGGGCGCGCAATCAATGGTCGTAGTGCTCGCTCCATGATGCTGTTGGGGTTGCGAGGCACAGGCAAGACGGTGCTGTTGAACGAAGTCGGAAAAATTGCCGAGCAGCAAGGCATGCTGGTCTCCAAAGTTGAATCCCCGGAAGAGGAAAGCCTGGCGCGCCTGCTCTACCCTGAAATGCGCAAAGTGATGCGCTCGTTGTCTACCATTGAAGCGGCCAAGCAGATTGCCAACCGTGGTCTAAAGGGGCTGCGTGGCTTTGCCTCCATCTTCAAGATCGATATCGCAGGTGTCGAGGTGGGTGTCGAGCCGGAGCCTGGCTTGGCAGACAGCGGCAACCTGCAATACGACCTGCCAGATCTGTTCAACGTCATCGGCCGGGCAGCCAAGACTGCCGGGAAGGGCTGGATTCTTCTGATTGACGAAGTGCAGTACTTGGGTGAGGCCGACCTGCGGGCGCTGATCGTGGCCATGCACCGAATGGCTCAGGAAGGCTTGCCTATATTGCTTGTAGGTGCCGGCCTGCCACAGGTCGCACGGCTTGCAGGTGAAGCAAAGTCTTACGCCGAGCGCCTGTTTCTGTACCCGGAAATCAATGCACTGGATGCCGATGCTGCTGCGCAGGCGGTACTCAAGCCGATTCTGGAGGAGGAGGCATCGATTGCCCCCGCAGCCTTGAATGAAATTGTGGTGCAAACCGGGGGCTATCCGTTCTTTCTCCAAGAGTGGGCATCCACGGCATGGAACTACGCCGAGGGCCCGGAGATAACGCTGGACGATGTCGTTCATTCTTATTCCGAAACCTTGGCACTGCTCGATGCCGGTTTCTTCAGGGTAAGAATTGACCAGCTCACGCCCAGTGAAGTGCTGTTCGTGCGCGCCATGTCGGAGCTGGGTGATGGCCCATACGCGGTGGGTGACATCGCCAGAAGGATGGGCCGCACTCAGTCTTCACTGGGCCCAATCAGAGCCAAGGTCATCGCTAAAGGCATGGCTTACAGTACCGACCATGGGGTTTTGGACTTCACAGTGCCCCTTTTTGCGCAGTTTATGCGCCGCCAGCGATGATCGGCACCACAGCATCTCGCGGAGCAATCCCGTTACCGCACGTACCTTGCTATTGAAATGAAAGCATTGCTACGCCACTTGAAATTACCACGATTGCTGTGATTTTCCTCGTCACACCCTGCGGCGCTGTGTCCTGACTGTAGAGGGTTGGAAATAAGCGCGCGGCTATAAAGCCCAGCGCAACCACGAATATCGGGTGTGCGCTGACGACTACCGACACCAGTGCGGCGCCGCCTCCTACGGCCAAAGCTGCTGTAAAGAATATATAACCTGCGACGTCAAAAAGATTCGTAAAGCCGAAAACACCATACTGCCGTGGGGTCAGGATTTTCAGGTCATCAATGATGATGCGTCGCCAGGTAGGGACAAGCAAAAGCAAAACGCCTCCTAGGGCATAGCCTGCAAAATTTAGAGCCAGAACAGACGCCAGTTGATTAGTGTGTAGCAGGTCGTCCGATATCAAAGTCGACAACGCGCCAAACAAGGCTGAAATCAAAAGTACCGCCACATATTTGACGTTGCCTAAACCTTGCATCGTCTTGCGTGATACGCACAGAACTAGTATGCCTGCCATGATCAAGGTAAAGCCGATAAGTTGCCAAAATGTCGGGATCGCATGAAAAAACAACACAGAAATTATCAACACAAAAAGGGGTTCGGATTGATGAATGGGTATGACGATTGCTACGTCCATATCCTCAAGACAATAGCTGTAAGCAAAATATTGCAAAAATATAAATAATCCTGATGCTAGGTTCAACGTTGCGGTCGTCAGGTCTACAGGCTTAAGCGGAAAAGTACTGTAAATAAATACAGTAATGACAATGTTGCCCACGCTCAAAAGGAAGATGAACGATATAAAGTGAGAGGTGATGTGTGTAATAGCATACTTGTCGATCAGGTTGGACAGGCTCCACATAAAGGGGGCGAGTAGGGAAAGATAGAGCCATGTCATAAATCACTCCTCAATGTATCCAGGATTGCGCATCTGCTCGAAGCCAGAAGCGCTTGCGAGAAGTCGTCAGTGTCATGGTCGAATAGGAATGTACTGTGATAGGCGAAATCCTTAGCCGTCTCAAAATTAACAATCCTGTCAAGAAGCGCGGGAAGTTCATTGAAACGACGCCGGTGACTGAGCTTGAGGAGCCTAATGGCATTTCCATAATGCGCAGCCTCATCCTTGGCTGCATTTCTCACCCAAACCGACAGACACCTCGGTCCCAAACTGTCAAAAAGTGGGAAATCCTGTCTATACGCCCGGGTACTGGTTACTTCGTCGAAGGCAATTGATAGGAGGATGCTGAACTCGTCAATCAAGAATTGGTCAATGCTTGTGAAGTCCGGTTGCCGCGATGCTACGAATTCGTCTATTTTACTCTCAGGGATTCCATACAGGACACTATTTATTTTACGTAGGCCGCGATAATGATTTTGCTCATCAAGGTGCCAGAGGCATGCGAACTCTAAGAAGTCGTCGCTCAATGTCAAATCTGAACGTCGCATGAGATAGAGCAGGAAATGCTTGGAGTCGAATTCTGAATTCATGTCGTGCCAAAAGTGTTCGCGACGCGCCTCAATAGTCTTCTTGCAGCCTGTTATAGCCTTTGTGTTCAAGTCGGCAAGTAGGGTCATAGAGGACCAGTCATAGCTTTTCAGACCTATCGGGGATTTTGTGTAGCCCATTGGATACGCTCCTTATTATTCTAAGAAATTTTCAAACTGCCATTTGTCCTGATTTTTTTTAGGATACAGATCGTTTCCTGGTAGCCAGTTTGTGTATACGCCAGTTAAGTGCCCCAAGTAGGGCTCGGCCGCCCTCAGTACAAACTCAAAATCCATGTCTTCAGGTTCAGTGATCCCGCGATCAGGGTTCGCAAGTGCCCATTTCATTCCTGAAACTAAGCCCGCCACGACTTGCATGGAAGTGGCCGAGCATTCATACCCCAATACTTGGGCGGCGGTATTGCTGAGCGTAGAGCCGTACCAATATGCATTTTTCTCATGGCCCATTAAGAGGACGCCTAGAAAATCGGCCCCCTCCGAAATATCTTCTCCACGAAGGACTCGCTTGGTCGTCTGGGGCGTCCATGATCGGCCACTTAACTCATGCAGTGATAAGACAGCATCATTGCAAGGGTGATAGGCATAGTTAACAGTAGGCCTGTAGGTCAGTGCACCATCTTGATAAAGGCTAAGGTACTCAGCTAATGAAATAGTCTCGTTATGTGTAATTAGGTATCCTAGGCAGGCGCCCTGGGCGGGCGTCCAGGTTCTGACCCTGATCATAGCGCCAGGCCGATCAAAATAAATTGCACATTTGGAGCCTATCAGATGATGGGCGGCTGTATCAGGTATTGAATACTCGTGAGTACCCCATCCTAGCTCTGCAGGCTGTTGTCCCTCAGAAATAAAGCCATCAACTGACCAAGTATTAACGAATTCATTGGCGTGCTTAGGTATCTTTGCAATTTGCGTGTCGTGCTCTGCGATGTGAATAACTTTTATTCCCAACGTATTGGACAGCTTTGCCCAATCACACTTCGACTGGGGCGTCGTGAGAGGAGTTCTCGCAATGTCACGATACAGGTGCAGCATCGCCCGCTTCACGAAGTGGGATACTAGGCCAGGGTTAGCGCCGTGGGCGATGACTGCTGTAGGGCCCTGCCCCAGCTCTTTTCTTAGTGCTAATATTTGTTCACGAAGATAATAGTTGGTTCTATCTGCAAGGGGGAGCGTAGGGTTGTTATAGTGCCCGAGCCAGGGCTCGATACACGTGTCGATGTAAAGGGACCCCTTTGCGTTAGCGAGTTTTACGAGATCCTTGCTCGATACGTCAACGGATAAATTGATCAGAAAACTCTCAGCGTCTAAATTTTTCAGGGTTTCCGCTAGGTTTTCTTTTGTGAGTTTTTTTCGGACGCGGTGCGTGCTAAAGCCGGGGCTGTACTCGGTTTCAGGCTCAATGCTGGGGTCATATATGTGTATGCTTTTGATTAGGGTTGCAAATTCAGATTTCATTATGGGTAACAGCGCGGCGGCCATTGCACCGAAACCCACGATCACTACTTTCATTGCAGTTTCTCCTTGTGGCTGGAAGCCTTCACTCATTTGATGGCGCTAAATTTGAGCAGGTTGGCTTCGTCGCGATAGCTTACAAGGAATGTATCAGGTGGATTTTTTTAAATATGTAGGATGCGTGTGATCTGATTCGTGAGAAGGGTAGGGCATATTTTTGACGCTTTAAACATGATGTATACATGTGCGCTACTATTCAAAGCATTAGGACAGCTAATGAACTCATGACCACGGCGAAATTCATCAGTCCATCGTAAGTGCTCCATGAACCCCACATTCAAAGCGTTTACCTGATGCCCGATGCTGCGCTCCCGATTTCCTTCTGGAGCCAGCCCGCATTACCTGGCAAACAACTGGAGCCGCCTGGAACGGTATGTCGAAGCGGGCCATTTGCCAATCGACAACAACCTGGCAGAGCGTTCGATAAAGCCGTTTGTGACTGGGCGCAAGGCTTGGCTGTTCAGTGACACGCCCAAGGGCGCCACGGCAAGTGCGCAGATATACAGCTTGGTCGACACCGCCAAGGTCAAAGGCCAGGAGCCCTACACGTGGCTGCGCCACGTACTTGAGCGCCTGCCGTATGCGTCGTCGGTTTCGGACTACGAAGCCCTGCTGCCATGAAACTGCTCGCCAGAGATACCACGGTAAACTGAGGCCCCATCTTTTAGAAGGTGGGGTTTATGGATCGCACTCCCCGGACACCTTTTTAGGCGAGAATGCTCGCCACACTGAGGTGTTCGATGAGCAGACAACGACGTATCTTCACCCCTACTTTCAAGCGTGGAGCTGCCAGCCTGGTGCTCGACCAAGGCTACAGTTGTCCCGAGGCCGCCATATCTCTAGATGTAGGTGAGAGCTTATTGCACCGCTGGGTTAGCCAGTTGTAGCTGGAGCGCGGGGGCATTACGCCCACTGCCAAGGGGCTCACGCCGGAGCAGCAGACCATTCACGAGCTTCAGACCCGTATCAACCGGCTGGAGCTTGAGAAGAAAATATTGAAGGAGACCACTGCGCTCTTGATGGCTGAAGCAGAAGCCGTTGCGCTCCCAGTACAAGATCTTCACGCGGTTGCGAGGCTCGTTGAGGAAGACGAAAACCACAGGGTCAAAGACGGCTACCTTGATGTCTAGCTCGACCAAAGCCGCCAGGCCATCGATGGACTTTCGGAAGTCGACGGGCTTGGGGTAGAGATACACTTTTTCGACTTTGGCATCGGGTCGCATCATGCTCGGCGAACTCCAGAAAGAAGTCGGGAGCACAGCATCAGGGATCAGGTAAGCGCTTTGAATGTGGGGTTCAAGGAGCGCTTACCAAGATGAAGCCCCTGTTAGCGAAAGCTTTCAGTGGCTTTTTCGTTTTTGGCTATTTTTTCATCATCCCCAGCTCAGCATCATCCAGCAGCGCCTTGGCCATGGCGCTGAGGTAGTGCGAGGCCCAGATCAGTTTCTGGTCGCCCTCCATCAGCCCGGTGATGATCAGGTCGCGGACGTAGCCCATCAGTTCGGAGGCTTGTTCGCGGGCGTCCTGGCAGGGGATGCCGGGCTCTATGCGGAACAGGGGGTGGGTGTTGTTTTCGCCTTGGTAGAAACAGGTCTTGCCGACGGTGGTGGGGTCTTTTGGGGCGTCGGTTGGCATTGTGATATTTCCCTGGAATTTGCGGTGGCTCTGCTGGCCCCTTCGCGGGTAAACCCGCTCCCACTGGGGGGGCGGGGTGTGCCTGCGATGTGGCCAGGCCTGCTAGTGCAAGCTGTGCGGTTCGGCGGTTATCGGCGAGCGCATCTGCAGTTGCATCAGTGCCGACTCGACCAGGTCCTGCACTGCCTCCATTTCATGGATGACCGCCTGCATCACCACCGAGCTGTGTGCGGTGGGTTGCAGCTGCACGGATTGGCGGGCAACGCACAGGGCGCAGCGTATATATTCCGAGGAATGTACGAGGGTGTCCTGGAGGGGCTGTGTGGCCAGCCGATAGGGAGGATCGGGGACTATCTTGCGCATGAAAGCTCCTTGGGTAAGTGGAGCCGCCTGGCAACGCTGTCAAACGAATGGAGGCAGCTATACACAGGTTGACAGACCGGTTACCCAAGAACCCGGCGCACACGAATGTGCCCCATGCACAGCTGCCATAAAGCGCTGAAACGGAAACTTGAGTGATCGGCCTGTCAAAGCCGGTCGTTGATTTTGCAACGACCAACCGAGACTAGAGCGCGACCCAATCCGTCGCAACAGTTTGAGCAGTTCGGCAGTATGTTTGGGAAATGGCCTACAAGAAAGGGGATAATTCTGAGCGTTGAAGCTGTAGGACGAGATGCGGGAACACCATAGACTTTCAAATCGATCAAAAGCTACTGAAAGCTAGCAAAAACAGCTATACATCGCTATCTATTGCTATAACCGCCGCTGGACGTGCCGCACAGCCGGCTAATCCACAATCTCCTGCAACACCTGCCCCAGATCAAGCTCCATCGACAAGGCGATAAAACTCACCTTGTCATCCCTACCCACCGGGTAAACGGTAGCCTCACTGTCCGCCGGCAACACCACCTGATCGCCGCTTTCAAGCAGCAGTTGCGTGCCATCAGCCCGTTTGATCTGCAACCCACCCGAGGTCGTAAACAGCAGCAGGTCATTGACCGGCGCCAGTTGCGCAGCCGTGCGCAGGTGGCGGTATTCGACGATCCAGCCGTCGACCAGAAACGTCTTGCTCAACTCGTAGTTCAGCGAGCACTTCAGTGACAGGCTGCTCATGGCCGCTATCACCTGGTCGTGGGGCAGGCCCTTGGGCATGAGGCGCGCAAACTCGCTTAGATTTGCAAGTGTCACCTGTTTGCGTGCTTGGCTCATGCCGGTTTCCTTGTGAGTGGCGGGGTGCTGCGGGCGGGGTGCTGCGTTGGGCGGGTTCACGTCACGACCACAGCGTGATCGCGATGTGTGCGCCGATCCCGGCCGCCACGCTGAAAATCAGGCTGCGGGTAAAATAGGCAACCAGCGCCACCGGTATGGCGGCCAGCATGTCGGCGTTCACTGCCATCAGCGTGCCGTCCTTGGCCATCAGCAAGGCCGGCACGGTGATGCTGGCGATGATCGCCACGGGCAGGTATTCGATGACGTCGTTGAACACCTTGGGCGTGCGCTGCATCCTGAACAGCAGCGGCGTGGCGCGGGTCAGGTAGGTGATCGCCATCATCAGCGCCACCGCAGCGATCAGGTACTTTTCTTCAGGCATAAGCCAACTCCACAACCCACGGCAGTTGCCACGAATACATTGAGGGGGGAAGGGAAGAACGCGTTGAGCAGGCACGTGGTGGCAATCACTACCAGGGCAACCACCAGCTTGGGGCGGCTGTTGCACAGTGAAACCAGCACGTAGATCATCATGGCGGTCAGGGCGTAGTCCAGCTTGAACTGCGAGAACCGGTGCAGGGCGTCGGACGCCACTGCGCCCAGCAGCGCGCCAGCAATCCAGCTGGCATGGCACCAGGTATTGAACTGCAGCAGGTAGCCGGGCGGGGTGTATTTGCGGCTTTGCAGGCGCTGGCTGTGCAGAGCGAACGATTCGTCGGTCAGGCCGAATGCATACAGCAGCTTCTGGGTTTTGCTGATGCCCAGCCCCTCGCTCTGCTTGGCCATGTACATGGCCATCAGCATGTGCCGCGAGTTGATCAGCAGCGTCGATACCGCGATCGAAAGCAGCGGTGCGCCCGAGGTGATCAAGGCCAGTGCGGCAAACTGCGCCGCCCCGGCATACACGAACACGCACATGGCCACCGGCAGCCACAAGGGCAGCCCGGCGTTGATGCACATCACGCCGAACACGAAGCTCACTACGAAATAGCCGGTGATCACCGGCAATGCGTCGAAGAAGCTTTCCTTGCGCCATACCGGTTGCAATGCGAGGTCGGTCATAGGTCGACCTCGCAGGTGATTTCACCGCGTGTCTGGCTGAAGCCCTGTTTGTTCCAGAAGTGCATCGCCGAGGGGTTGGCCTCGTCGATGAACAGGAACACCCGGCGGATGCCATGCTGGCGGAAGTCGTTGAGAATCGACGTGGTCAGCGATGTGCCGATGCGGCTGTGCCGGTAATCCGGTGACACGGCCAAGTGGTTGATGGTGCCGCGCGTACCCATCGCCCCACCGGCCACTGCGCCGATGATCGCCCCGCTGTGGTTCTCGGCTACGTAGCAGAAGGTGCTGTCAGAGCCCAGCAACCCCTTCAGCAAGTCTTCGTTCTGCCAGTCGCAGAACGACACTTCGTTGAAGCGCTTGAGGAAGCTGACCAGCCGCGTGGCATAGAACGGCGTAGCCTTCTTGATGGTCAGGCCGTTGATATGGTCGGGCGGGGCAACCTTGCGTGCTGCCAGCTCCAGGCTATTTGACAATGTCATGTTCGCTACCCGGGCGGGAGAAGGAGATGGCGATGATTTGCCGGTAGCCCATTTCCGATTCGCTGGGGTTGATGGCCGGGGTTACGTAGTGCTGCAGTTCGCGGTCGAGGAAGTACGTGGTGTCGAGAATTTCCTGGTAGGTGCCCGAGTCGATCACGTTGGACTGTTTGTCGTAGACCTTGCTGGTGGCGCCTTCAACGTTGTGGCGGCCCCAGAAATGCACGCCGCTGAAGGGGTAGCCGTCGCAGTGAATACCTTCGGGGGTGATTTCGATTTGCGCGCCGGGTTTGATCTCGATGCGAATCTGGTGCACCTGGCACTGCCAGGTCACATCGTGCAGTTCTTCGGGCAGCACCGCCTTGTACACGTCGAAGTCCAGTTTGATCAGGGCGCGCAGCACCGGCGAATTGAACACGTCGCTGGACACGTCCTCGAAGTGGCGCCGCATGCCGCCTACATACTGGTTGTGCTGCTCAGACTGCTCGTAGGCGCGGTGTTCCAGCTGTTGCAGCTCGCCGGTGACCGGGTTGAAGTCGAAGTCGCTGTAGCGGCGGTAGCGGGTGCCTTTTTCGGCCTGGCCGTAGTAGCGGTCGACACCCATGGTTTCCCAGCTCTTGGAAAACGACACGAAGTGGCCAAACCCGCCGTTCAGGGCAAAGTCGCTGCCCAGCACGTTCACCGTCTTGTTCTGGCGCAGGGCGTCATCAATGTTCCGTTTGAGTGTAAGCATTGGCATCTCTTCCAGTTGAAAAACTGGGCGCCAATCTAGCAGGCAAAATGATGGCAGAAACTTCACTTTTTTTTGAGGTGCCTCAACCGTCGCTTGCTGGCGGGCGACCGGCCGAGCAGACAGGGCAGGGGTTCTGCGGTATGCTCTCAGGCCTTGTTGCACGCGGGTTCGCGCGAGTGGTGGAGGGGAGTCGAATGGATATCAAGGTGCTTAAGAACATCGCCAATGTCGCCCGTACCGGGTCGATCACCGATGCGGCCGAGCAGGTACACGTCACCGTCCAGGCGCTGGCAGCGCAGTTGAAGAAGCTGGAGGACCATTGCGGCTTCAAGCTGTTCGACCGCACCAACAAAGGCGTGTCGTTGACCCAGGAAGGGGTTGGCATACTGCCCCACATGCTCGAAATTGTCCGGTCTTCAGAGCGTATGCAACTCAAGATCAAGCAGTTGCGTGAGCGCCAGAGCCAGCCGCTGCGCGTCGCCCTGAACAGCACCCTGTCGATGGAAATCAACCAGCAGGTAATGGCTGGCGTGGCCAGCAACCTGTCCGGCTGCAGCCCCATCTTCAGCTGCTCGGAGTCCCCCGACAACCTCACCAAGCTGGCCAAGGGCGAGGCTGATATGGTGGTCATCCTGGGGGACAGCGTGCCCGACGGTTTCTATTCAGTGTCGCTCAAGGGCCTGCGCATCGAAGTGGTGGCCTGTTCCGTCAGCGAGGGTACAGCGCCGTCCGTCGTGATCAAGCCGTTACCCGAATGCCCCTACTCGTCGATTTTTGCACGTTTCGCCGACCGCCAGAGCGGTGGCCTGGACGGGGCCACGGTGTTCCATTCCGGCAGTGAAATTGTCAGCGTGTCGATGATCAAAAGCTTTGGCGGCATGGGCGTGCTGTCGCGTGCAGTGGCCGAAACCAACGGGTTGTACGTTTGGCCGGGCTATTCGGAGTTCCTCGACGTGTACCTGGTGATGAAGGAGCCGTGGATCGTCGAAGAGGAATTCCCGCAGTTTTGCCCGGTGCCTTCGCCCGTTTGCGGCTTCGATGCCATCAGCGCGTAACCCACGGGCCTGAGACAACCTGTCGCCTTGCACCCAGGCGGCCAATTTGTTTGTGCTGGCATTTCAGTTACAATCAGAAAAACGATTCAGTGACGTCGGTCAATACGACAAAAGCCAGAATCGTTTTCTGGTTCTCTGGCAGCCCGACAATGATCAATAACAAGCACGCGCTGAAGAACACGCTTTATCTGGGCCAGCCACAGGCCCTACTCCGTTCTCCTGACTGGAATTGATCAATGTTCAAGAAAGCTGGCAAGACCCTGTTGGGTCTGGCTGTCGCTGCAACTGTCATGCAAGCGCACGCCGCAGAAACCAAGAAAGTCGACGTGCTGCTGGTCGGCGGCGGCATCATGAGCTCCACCCTGGCGGTGTGGCTGCACGAGCTGGAGCCAAGCTGGTCGATGGAAATGGTCGAGCGCCTGGACGGCGTCGCCGAAGAAAGCTCCAACGGCTGGAACAACGCCGGCACCGGCCACTCCGCACTGGCTGAGCTGAACTACACCCCAGAAGACAAAGACGGCAACATCAACATCTCCAAGGCCATCGAAATCAACGAGGCCTTCCAGATTTCCCGTCAGTTCTGGTCCTGGCAGGTACGCCAGGGTGTGTTGAAGAACCCGCATTCGTTCATCAACACCACCCCGCACATGAGCTTCGTCTGGGGCGATGACAACATCAAGTTCCTGAAGAAGCGCTACGAAGCGCTGCAGGCAAGCCCACTGTTCCGCCCGATGCAGTACTCCGAAGACCACGCGCAGATCGCCAAGTGGGTACCGCTGATGATGGAAGGGCGTGACCCGAACCAGAAGCTGGCCGTGACCTGGACCCCGATCGGTACCGACGTGAACTTCGGCGAGATCACCCGCCAGTTCGCCGCGCACCTGCAAACCCAGAAGGGCTTCGACTTGAAGCTGTCCAGCGAAGTGCAGGACATCAGCCGCAACAAGGACGGCTCCTGGCACGTCGAGTACAAGAACCTGAAGGACGGTACCAAGTCCGCCACCGACGCCAAGTTCCTGTTCATCGGTGCCGGCGGCGGCGCGCTCAAGCTGCTGCAGAAGTCGGGCATTCCTGAAGCCAAGGAATACGCAGGCTTCCCGGTAGGCGGCTCGTTCCTGGTGACCGAGAACCCCACCGTTGCCATGCAGCACATGGCCAAGGCCTACGGCATTGCCTCCACCGGCGCGCCACCCATGTCGGTACCGCACCTGGACACCCGCGTGCTGGACGGCAAGCGCGTGATCCTGTTTGGCCCATTTGCCACGTTCTCCACCAAGTTCCTGAAGAACGGTTCGTACCTGGACCTGCTGAGCAGCACCACGACGCACAACCTGTGGCCAATGACCCGCGTGGGCATCGATCAGTACCCGCTGGTCGAGTACCTCGCTGGCCAGCTGATGCTGTCTGACGATGACCGCTTCGCTGCCCTGCAGACCTACTTCCCGCATGCCAAGAAGGAAGACTGGAAACTGTGGCAAGCCGGCCAGCGCGTGCAGATCATCAAGCGCGATGAAGAAAAAGGCGGCGTGCTGAAGCTGGGTACCGAAGTGGTGGCCTCTCAGGACCGCACCATCGCCGGCCTGCTGGGCGCCTCGCCAGGTGCTTCCACTGCAGCGCCAATCATGCTGAACGTGCTGGAAACCGTGTTCAAGGAAAAGGTCGCTACACCAGAGTGGCAGGCCAAGATCAAGGAAATCGTGCCTAGCTACGGCACCAAGCTGAACGATTCGGCAGCGGCCACCCAGAAAGAGTGGAACTACACCGCCGAAGTGCTGCAGCTTGAAAAACCGCCGGTGATCGACGAAAGCGTCGGTACCAGCGTTGCGGCGCCAGCCAAGCCGGTTGAAAGCAAGCCAGAGAACGACATGGCGCTGTAAGCAGCCGCGGTGTTGGGATCAGAAGCCACGGGGTTAACCCTGTGGCTTTTTTTTTGAGTGCGGCTCAATGCTGGCGCAGGATGCAGGCCAGCAAACCAGGGAAGCGCTCGGCCAGCATCTCGCTGCGCAGCGAGTTCATGTGGGTGGTACCCACATTGCGGGTATGCACCAGCCCTGCGTCACGCAGCACGCGAAAATGGTGGGACATGCTCGACTTCGGCCGCCCGCCGTCCAGCTCGCCACAGCTGGCTTCCGCCACGCCTGCCAGATGGCGCACGATCCCCAGGCGCACGGGGTCGCTCAAGGCGTACAGCACGCGTTCAAGAATAAGGTCATCAGCGGTGGGATGTTTGTAGGCTCGCATGGTCTGCATGATACCGGGGCTTTCCATTATTGCCATAGTTCGATTATGATCGAACTACCGTATTCAACGAACCTGGAGTTTTCCATGGCCGCGCTGTTCGAACCCTTCACCCTCAAAGACATCACCCTGCGCAACCGCATTGCCATTCCGCCGATGTGCCAATACATGGCCGAAGACGGCATCATCAATGACTGGCACCACGTGCACCTGGCGGGCATGGCTCGCGGTGGTGCTGGCCTGCTGGTCGTAGAAGCCACTGCCGTATCGCCAGAAGGCCGCATCACCCCGGGCTGCGCGGGCATCTGGAGCGACGCCCATGCCCAGGCATTCGTCCCGGTGGTGCAGGCGATCAAGGCCGCAGGCGCGGTGCCCGGCATCCAGATTGCCCACGCCGGTCGCAAGGCCAGCGCCAATCGCCCGTGGGAGGGTGACGACCATATCGCCGAAGGCGACCCCCGGGGTTGGCAAACCATCGCGCCGTCGGCCATCGCCTTTGGTGCCAACTTGCCGAAAGTGCCCCAGGCCATGACCCTGGGCGACATCGCCCGGGTCAAACAGGACTTCGTCGACGCCGCGCGCCGTGCCCGCGAGGCCGGTTTTGAGTGGATCGAACTGCATTTCGCCCATGGTTACCTGGGCCAGAGCTTCTTTTCAGAGCATTCCAACCAGCGCACCGACGCCTACGGTGGCAGCTTCGACAACCGCAGCCGCTTCCTGCTGGAAACCCTGGCAGCCGTGCGCGAGGTGTGGCCTGAGCACCTGCCGCTCACCGCGCGTTTCGGGGTGTTGGAATATGACGGTCGCGACGAGCAAACCCTGGCCGAGTCGATCGAACTGGCGCGCCGCTTCAAGGCCGGTGGGCTTGACCTGCTCAGCGTCAGTGTCGGGTTCACCATCCCTGACACCAACATTCCGTGGGGCCCGGCGTTCATGGGGCCGATCGCCGAGCGCGTGCGCCGTGAGGCCCAGTTGCCAGTGACGTCGGCCTGGGGCTTTGGTACGCCGCAACTGGCTGAAGGCGCCCTGCAGGCCAACCATCTGGACCTGGTTTCGGTCGGTCGCGCGCACCTGGCAGACCCACACTGGGCGTACTTCGCAGCCAAGGAGCTGGGGGTGGACAAGGCGTCCTGGACGCTACCGGCGCCTTATGCGCACTGGCTTGAGCGTTACCGTTAAGTTAGGAGTTGGGGGCTGCCCTGCAGCCCCTGGCAAGCTACAGGGTGCGGTGGCAGGGCATGCCGGGGGATCAGCCCGCAGGGGCGGCCCTCGGCATCCACCACTTGCATCGCATCCAGGTGCTGATGGCGGTCAAACATCTGCAGCAGGTGGGCTACCGTGGCATTCAACCGCACCGTAGGCTGGCCGGCCGACAGGGCGTCGGCCAGTACAGGCAGGGCGTAACCGCCAGGTATGCCCAACGCCTGCGGCCGCCCAAGCAGGTAGCCTTGTACCAGGTCTACGCCCATCTCCATCAGCACCTGCAGTTCTTCCATCAGCTCGATCCCTTCGGCAATCACCTGTGCCTTGGACGCCCGCGCAATCTGCAGGATGGAGCCCACGAACTCGCGCTTGAGCGGGTCCAGGTGGATGCCATCGATAAAGTGGCGATCGATCTTCACGTACTCCGGGCGTAGCTCCGACCACAGCCGCAAACTGGAATAGCCCGCGCCCAGGTCATCCAGGGCAATGGAAAAACCCATGTCCCGGTAGTGGTGCAGCGCGTTGGACAGCAGCTGGAAGTCGTCCGTGGGGGTGTGTTCGGTCAATTCGATCACCACCCGGCTTGGCGGCAGGCCGGCCTGTTCGAGCAGCTTCAGGGTCAGGCCAGAAGGGTAGTGCGGCTCCAGCAACGACTCCGGTGACACGTTGAGGAACAACTTGCCCTGCAGTTGCTGCTGGCTGAAGCACCGGCAAGCGCTTTCGCGGCAGGCGGCTTCCAGTTCTGTCAGCCGGCCGCCCTGGCGGGCAATGGCAAACAGGTTCAGGGGGGCATGCAGCGGGCTGTTGGAGGGGCCGCGGCTCAAGGCTTCGTGGCCGAACACCCGCGCTTCGCTCAAGCAGATGATGGGCTGGAACAGGCTGTGAATACTGCCGTGTGCCAGGATGGCACCCAAGGCACTGAGCTGTTCGGCAACGGTCATGAGGTGTCCTTGAAAATGGAAGGGCCGGGCATTCACATGCCCGGCCCATATTTCACGACAGCGCGATGA
The DNA here is from genome assembly GCF_016647865.1 of Pseudomonas sp. S60. NCBI lineage: Bacteria > Pseudomonadati > Pseudomonadota > Gammaproteobacteria > Pseudomonadales > Pseudomonadaceae > Pseudomonas > Pseudomonas sp. S60. Next base: position 79,239 of record NZ_JACVVH010000020.1, read on the forward strand.
CTGTTTGATGACAGCTGATTTTATTTAGCCATCATTCAGGCTTGCCCTATTTTTTGGCCATGTTGGTGCTGGCACTCAGGTAGTCGATCAGAATACGACCGGTCTCGGAGAGGTAGGCATCATCTTCCGGCTTGGTGTCTTCGTCCTCGGCGGGCAAGGCATCCTCGTCCACCTTTTTCAGTTCCTTCAGCGGCTCTTCACCCTTGGCCTTGCGGCGGATGTTTTCCAGCGCCAGTTGCTTGGCTTCCACTTCATCGTGGCGTGCGCGGCGCTCCTGCTCGTTCAGGCTGACGGTTTTTTCGTTCATCAGCTGTTGAGTCAAGGCCAGGCGGTCGCGGATGTAGGTGAACTCTGCGTCCTTGTCGCTGCGCGCCTCATGCTGCGCCTTGAGCTGGGCCAGGTAAGGTTTGAACGGGTCGACGGCTGGCTTGATCACCGGGCGAATGGTGTCCCACGGCATGGCCTCGGGCAGTGCACTTTCGCCGATTTCCTTGGTGTCGATGATCGACGGGTAGTCGATGTCCGGCAGCACGCCCTGGTGCTGGGTGCTCTGCCCGGAAACCCGGTAGAACTTCGCCAGGGTCAGTTTCAGCTCGCCATGGTTGAGCGGCTGGATGGTCTGCACTGTGCCTTTGCCGAAGGTCTGGCCGCCGATGATCAGGGCGCGGTGGTAGTCCTGCATGGCGCCGGCGAAAATCTCCGATGCCGAGGCGGACAAACGGTTGACCAGCAACGCCAGCGGGCCTTTGTAGAAGGCACCTGGGTTTTCGTCTTCAAGCACATCCACACGCCCGTCGCTGTTGCGTACCAGCACGGTCGGGCCTTTCTCGATGAACAGGCTGGTCAGTTCGGTGGCCTCTTGCAGCGAGCCGCCACCGTTGTTGCGCAAATCGATCACCACGCCGTCGACCTTTTCCTTCTGCAGCTCGGTCAGCAGCTTTTTCACGTCACGGGTGGTGCTCTTGTACTCCGGGTCCCCGGCACGGTAGGCCTTGAAGTCCAGGTAGAACGCCGGGATCTCGATGATGCCAAGCTTGTAGTCGCGCCCATCCTGCTTCAGCTTGAGCACCGATTTTTTCGCGGCCTGCTCTTCGAGCTTCACGGCTTCACGGGTGATCGACACGATCTTGCTGGTCTGGTCGCTGGGCGCATTGCTGGCGGGGATGATTTCCAGCCGCACCACCGACCCTTTGGGGCCACGGATCAGCTTGACCACTTCGTCCAGGCGCCAGCCGACCACGTCGACCATTTCCTTGTTGCCCTGGGCCACACCGATGATCTTGTCTGCCGGCACAACCTGCTTGGTCTTGGCGGCGGGGCCTGCGGGCACCAGGCGCACGATCTTCACCTGGTCGTTGTCACTTTGCAGCACCGCACCGATGCCTTCGAGCGACAGGCTCATGTTGATATCGAAGTTTTCGGCGTTATCCGGCGACAGGTAATTGGTGTGCGGGTCGTAGGACTGGGCGAAGGTGTTGATGTACGCCTGGAAGATATCCTCGGCACGGGTCTGGTCCAGGCGCGCCAGCTGGTTCTTGTAGCGCTTGATCAGGGTTTCCTGAATCTGCTTGGGGTCCTTGCCGGCGATCTTCTGGCGCAGCACTTCGTCCTTGACGCGCTTGCGCCACAGGTCGTCGAGCGCGGCCTGGTCTTTCAGCCACGGGGCATCCTTGCGGTCGATCAGCAAGGTTTCGTGGGTGGTGAAGTCGATCTTGTCCACGCCCTTGTTCAGCTCGGCCAGGGCGAAGTCCAGGCGCTGCTTCACGCGGTCCAGGTAACGTTTGTAGATGGTGAAGCCCGGTTCCAGGTTGCCGCTTTTCAGGAAGTCGTCGAACTGGGTCCTCCACTTGTCGAACTCGGCAATGTCTGCGGCCGTAAAGTAACTGCGTGCCGGGTCGAGCAGCTTGATGTAACTGTCATAGATGATGACCGAACGGGCGTCATCCAGCGGCGGCTTGCTGTAGTGGTGGCGCTTGAGCAGCTCGACCACGTTGAGGCTGGCGACGATTTCGTCGCGGTCTGGCTGCAGGCTGTCCCATTTGTTGGCGGCCGCCGCATTGCCGCCGAGCGCGAGGCTGCCAAGGCCAATCATGAATGCCAGGGCGGTGCTAGGTAGGTAATGCTTCATGCTGATTCGACGTGGGGGCAATTGATCACGCATAGTAGGCCGTCTTTTCCGTTCGCCGGTTCCATAAAAACCGGGCGCATACTGCAAAAAGCCTGGGCACGGGGTGGCCCAGGCTCGGTCATATGATTCAACTATGGAGGCACTGTGAAGGCATTGCAAGGCGTTGACGGACATGTGGCCTGGGTCGAAGCCGAACGCCCGGCTTGTGACGCGGGGCAAGTACGCATTTGGGTGGCTGCGGCAGGCTTGAACCGCGCCGATCTGCTGCAAATGAAAGGTTTGTACCCGCCACCGCCGGGTGCCAGCCCCTACATGGGCCTGGAGTGCGCTGGCGTGGTCGCCGAAGTGGGCGCTGGCGCCGACTGGCGTGTGGGCGACCGGGTGTGTGCCTTGCTGGCCAGCGGCGCCATGGCCGAAGAAGTGGTGGTGGATGCCCGCCATGTGCTGCCGGTGCCCGAGGGCCTGAGCCTGCACGAGGCGGCGGCGCTGCCGGAGGTGTATGCCACCGCCTGGTTGAACATCTTCCAGCTGGGGGCCGTGAAGGCCGGTGAGAAGGTGCTGGTGCACGCCGGTGCCAGTGGTGTGGGCTCGGCGGCTATCCAGCTGTGCAAGGCATTCGGCAACCCGGTGTGGGTCAGCGTTGGCTCGCAGGATCGCTTGAACCACTGCCAGGCACTGGGCGCGGCAGGCGGCGTGGTGCGTAACCAGAACCTGGATGAGCTGGAAGGCTTCGGCCCGTTCGACGTGATTCTCGACCCGGTGGGCGCCAGCTACGGCGAGCTCAATCTCAAGCTGCTGGCCCGGGATGGGCGCTGGGTGATCATCGGCGTCATGGGCGGGCGCAAGTTCGAGGTGGACCTGGCGCAGGTGCTGGGCAAGCGTGCGCAGATTACCGGGTCTACGTTGCGCAACCGGGATGACGGGTTCAAGGCCGAGCTGCTGCGCGACCTGCAACAGCAAGTGTGGCCACTGTTCAGCGAAGGGCGCTTGTCGCCGCTGCTGGTGGATACCTACGCAGTCGAGTTCGCCCAGGCGGCGTATGCCGAGCTGGAAGGCAACCAGGTGTCGGGTAAGCTGGTGATCGTGATAGACCCGAGCCTGGTTTAAGCAGGCCAGGCCCTTCGCGGGTAAACCCCCGCCCCACGGTGATTAGAGCTGCCCCCCAAATGGGCGGTCATTCGGGGGCGGGGCTGCCCGCGATGAGGCTGGTCAGCTCCAGGCCAGGACCGGCCAGCCGTTGGCCTGGGCATGCTCGCGCAGCGCCGGGTCCGGGTTTACGGCATAAGGGTGGTCCACCTTCATCAGCAAGGGCAGGTCATTGCGCGAATCGGAATAGAAACTCGCCCCTTCCAGGTTTTCCTGCTCCTGGTCCAGCCACGCCATCAGGCGGGTGATCTTGCCCTCGCGGTAGGTCAGCACACCGTGGGTGCTGCCGGTGTACACCCCATTGTGCGCCTCCAGGTCGATCGCGAGGAACTCGTCCACTCCCAGGCGCGCCGCAATCGGCCCCACCAGGTGGTTGCCGCTGGCCGAAATGATCAATATGCGGTCACCGCGCTGGCGGTGCTCGGCAATACAGCGGCAGGCATCACCGAAGATGATCGGTTCGATGACGTCCTCCACCCACGGCTCAACCAAATGCGCGACTTCTTCCAGGGTGCGCCCGGCGATGGGTTCCAGGCTGAATGCCATGTACTCCTCCATCCGCAGGTGGCCCTTGCCGTAGGCCTCCATCAGTTGCTGGTCGCGGCGCAGAAACGCCTCGCCATCCACCCAGCCCAGGCGGGCCATCTGCTCGCTCCACAGCGACGCGCAGTCGCCATGGATGAGGGTTTCGTCCAGATCGAAAATGGCCAATGCCATGTATGAATCTCCTTAAGCCACTTCCCTTAGCGCCGTCGGGTCGATCGACACGCTCACCCGTTGGCCGTCCGCGTGCAGGTCGGCCGGTGAGCGGTTCAGCACATCGACCACCAGTTCCACCTCGCGCACCTGCACACGATAGCGGATTACGTTGCCCAGCAGGCTATGGCTGCGCACTTCGGCATCCAGCTCGCCTTGCAGGCCCAGCGTGATGGACTCGGGGCGGATCGCCAGGCGGCTGGCTACCGGGCGCTGCAGCAGGCGGCTGGCAGTGTCGGCATCAAGCAGGTTGTAGTTGCCGATAAAGCCTGCGGCAAACAGGTCGACCGGTGCGGTGTAGAGGGTTTCGGCGTCGCCGCTCTGGACGATGCGGCCCTGGTTCATCAGGAAGATGCGGTCGGACATGGTCAGCGCCTCTTCCTGGTCGTGGGTGACGAAGATGGTGGTCAGGCCAAGCTCGCGCTGGATGGCGCGAATCTGTTCGCGCAGATGCTTGCGGATGCGCGCATCCAGGGCCGAAAGCGGTTCATCCAGGAGCAACAGGCGCGGGCGGGTGACCAGCGAGCGGGCCAGGGCCACACGCTGGCACTGGCCGCCCGAGAGCTGATGCGGGTAGCGCCCGGCAAAACTGCCCAGCTCTACCAGCTCCAGCGCCTCACGCACCCGCGCCAGGCGCTCATCGGGCTTGACCTTCTGCATGCGCAAGCCAAATGCCACGTTCTGCTCCACGGTCATGTTGGGGAACAGCGCGTAGCTCTGGAACACCATGCCGATGCCACGTTTTTGCGGGCTCAACGGCACGATATCGGTGCCATCGAGCAGAATCTGCCCGCTGTCCACCGGCGTCAGGCCGGCGATGCAGCGCAGCAAGGTCGACTTGCCGCACCCGGAGGGGCCCAGCAGGGTGACGAACTCACCCTGCTCGATGTGGCAGTCGATGTTGCTGAACACCGGGTTGCCGGCATAGCTTTTTTGCAGGTTCTGTACGCTGACGAAGCTCATGTCAGGTCTTGTCCTTGTTCAGGCGGTTGGCGACCCAGGTGAGTACCAGTACGAAGGCGAAGTACGAGATCACCAGTGCGCTGTTGAAATGGCCGCTGCTGTTGCGCATGTTGTTCAGGTACACCTGCAAGGTTTCGTAGCGGGTACCCACCAGCAGGTTGGCAAACACGAACTCACCAAACAGGAACGAGAACGACAGCAGCAGCGCCACCATCAGGCCCTTGCGCAAGTTGGGCAGTACCACCAGCAAGGCTGCCTGCCAGGTACTGGCCCCCAGCAACTGGGCGGCGTCCATCAGGTCGCGCAGGTTGATGGCCTGCAGGTTGTTGGTAATGGCTCGGTACATGAAGGGCAGGGCGATGGTGAAGTAGCAGCCAATCAGGATCCACGGCGTGCCCACCATGGCCATCGGCCCGCTGCCGTACAGGTTCAGCAGCCCCACGGATGACACCACGGGCGGTACCGCGAAGGGCAGCAGGATAAGCACGTTCATCAGCGCATCAAGCCGGGGGAAGTGGTAGTGCACCACGAACAGCAGCGGCAGGATGACCACCACCGAGAGCACCAGCGCGCCCACGCACACCAGCAGCGACTGGCCGAATGCTGCCAGAAACCGCGGTTCGCTCCACAATGCCACGTACCATTTGAAGGTGAGGCCGCTGGGCAGCAACGTGGCTGACCAACTGGTGGCCAGCGAGTAGAGCAGGGTGCCGGCCAGGGGCAGCAGCAGGATGAGGAACAGCAGGTAGACCACCGCGCGGTGGTACCACCCGGCGTTGTTGGCTTCAGCGCGCATGGTAGCTCCGTTTCAACAGCCATTGGTGCACCACCGTGACCACGGTCATCAGCCCCACCAGCACCATCGCCAGGGCGCTGGCCAGGTTGGGGTCCAGGCTGATGTCACCGGCCACCAAACCGGCAATGCGGATGGGCAGTACGTTGAAGTTGCCGGTGGTCAGGGCGTAGACGGTAGCGTAGGCGCCCAGGGCATTGGCCAGCAGGATCACGAAGGTGCCCAGCAGTGCCGGGGTAAGCACCGGCAGGCCGATATGCCGCCAGTACTGCCAGTGGCTGGCACCCAGCAGCGCCGCCGACTCGCGCCAGTCTTCACGCAGCGCGTCGAAGGCCGGGTACAGCAGCAGTACACCGAGGGGGATCTGGAAGTAGGTGTACACCAGAATCAACCCGCCCTTGGAATAGATGCTGAAGTCCTCCAGCAGCCCGGCCTGTTTCAGCAGCAAGGTGAGCGCGCCATTGAAGCCCAGCAGGATGATGAAGGCGAACGCCAGCGGCACGCCGGCGAAGTTGCTGGTCATGTTGGCGAAGGCGCTGACGAAATCCCGCAGCCTGGAGTCCACCTGGCGCAGTGAGTAAGCGCCCAAAGTGGCGATGACGATGCCGAACAGGCTCGACCAGAAGCTGATTTCCAGGCTGCGCTGCAGGGCCTGCAAGTAGAACTTGGAGGCAAACACCTTGCTGAAGTTGTCCAGGCCACAGCCTGCATCCGACTGCAGGCTGCCGATCGCCACCCAGGCCAGCGGGGCAATCTGGAAAATGACGAAGACAATGGCGAAGGGCAGCAGGCAGAGCAGGGCGAGGTAGCGGCCACGGGTGCCATTGTTCACTTGAGCAGCTCCCGGCACACAGGTTTGTCGTGAGCGGCGCCAAGCAGCTCGCAGATGGTCCCGCACAGTTCGGTCTGCAGCGGTTTGGCTGCCGGGTCAAGGCTGAAGGCGTCACCGAACACGAACAGCGGGACCTCGCGCTCTTCGGTCAGCAACCCATTGTGCGAGCGGTCGTTGTTCATGCCATGGTCGGCGGTAACCACCACCTGGTAACCCTCTTCGAGCCAGCCAGGCAAGTAGTCAGCCAGCAGAATGTCGACGCTGCGGGCTGCGTTACGGTACTGGCTGCTGTCCAGGCCGTGATGGTGGCCGACATCGTCGATGCTCATCGGGTGTACCAGCAGAAAGTTGGGGGCGTGGCGGCGGCGCAGGTATTCACCGTCGGCCAGCAGGTGCGAATCGGGGTAGCGGTCGTCCCAGTAGAACAGGCCATGCTGGATCGGCAGCTTGGGTGCGTGGGTATGGCGGTCGCGCTGGGGATCGAAAGGTGAGCGGTTGTACAGTTCGCTCATCCAGTGATACGCCGCCGCCGCAGTGCCCAGGTTGGCTTCGCGGGCGTAGTGGAACACGCTGCGCTGGTTGGACAGCCGGTTGACGTTGTTGTGCACGATGCCGCTGTCGATGGGGGGCACGCCGGTAAGGATGCACTCGTACAGCGGCCGGGACAGCGACGGCAGCTCGCACTCCACCCGATAGAGCGCCGCACGGTCGGCCTCAACGTAGGCGTGCAGGTGCCCCATGGCATGGCGGGCGACCTGGAAGTTCAGGCCGTCGAGCAGGACCAGGATGACGTTGCGTTGCATGGTGACTCCAAAGGTGAACCGCGTTGGCCTCTTCGCGGGTGAACCCGCTCCCACAGGATCGACACCGGCCTCCAGCCCTGCGTTGATCCTGCTAAGCAGCACAGGCATTAGCCTTGTGCTGGCCCTGTGGGAGCGGGTTTACCCGCGAAAGGGCCCGTTCAGGCGCCAGATAGCCCAGCCCCTCACTCCATCTCGATGATGACCTGCTCCTGCCACAGCTGCGGCAGCTTCTTGGAAGTGGCCTCCCAGGCATCAGCATTCTTGATCGGTTGCGCAGCCCCGTACTGCTCGTTAGGCAGCAGCTTGGCCTGCACCTCAGCCGGCAGCTTCAGGTGCTCGGCGCGGATCGGCCGGGCGTAGCCGCTGGCCAGGTTGATCTGCCCGGCGTCGCTGAAGATGTACTCACGGGTCAGCTTGGCCGCATTCGGGTGCTTGGCGTACTTGTTGATGATGGTGGTGTAGCCCGAGGTGATCGAGCCATCCGCAGGGATCAGCACTTCAAAGCGCTTGGGGTCGATCTGGTCACGGTAGCTCAGGCCGTTGAAGTCCCATACCACGCCCACTTCCACTTCACCCTTCTCCAGGGTCTGGATGGTCGGGTTGGCCAGCGACAGGCGCTTCTGCTGGGCCAGCTTGGTGAACAGTTGCAGGCCAGGCGCTACGTTGCTTTCGTCGCCCTTGTAGGCAATAGCGGCCGCCAGCACGCCGTTGGCAGCCTGGGCGGCCGTACCGACGTCCCCGATGGCGACCTTGTACTTGCCTTTTTCCAGGTCATGCCAGGTGGTGGGGCGATCACCGTCCTTCACCAGGTCCTTGTTGATGATGAAGGCGATGGTGCCGGTATAGGCCAGCGCCCAATGGCCGTCCTTGTCACGGGCCCACTCCGGGATCTGGTCCCAGGTGCTGGGCTTGTACGGCTGGCTCACGCCCTTGGCGATGGCGATGGGGCCGAAGGCGGCGCCAACATCGCCGATATCGGCACTGGCGTTGTCCTTCTCGGCTTCAAACTTGGCAATTTCCTGCGCCGAACTCATGTCGGTGTCGCTGTGCTTGAGCCCGTACTTGCTGGCCAGGTCCTGCCAGGTGCCTTTCCAGTTGGCCCAGGCATCGGGCATGCCCACGCTGTTGACGGTGCCTTCCTTGCGGGCGGCTTCTTCCAGTGCCTTGAGGTCTTCTGCGGCCATGGCCGTGGTGCAGAATGCGATGGCCGAACCGAGCAGTGACGCCATGAACAACTTTTTCATCCGTAGCTCCTTGGGTGGGTGCCTGCAACCGAACGTTGTTATGAGTGAAGCCGTTGTCTGCAGCCTTTGGTCTAGGTCAGCAAACCTTGAGCCAAGGTAGGCCGCTTGCGTGACAATTTGATGTAGGGCCCGGGCTGGGTGTTTTGCGGCGAACCCCTGGCACTACAGCGTAGACCAGTTCCTGCCGGCGTCCGGGCGGCCCTGGCCCGATTCTGGCAGCGTCGGCGCACAGCCTGTCACAGGATGTTCATCCGCCCTGCATAGGCTTGCAGCACGTGCCAGATGCCCCGTTGTGGGGCTGGCCTAGTCCAGATAGGTAACCTTTGATGCAGCCGATGCCACCACGGGCGGTAACAGCTATCTGCCACGCCCTGCAAGAGCAGATCGAGCATGGCCTGCTGATGCCCGGCGGCAAGCTGCCGGCAGAGCGCCGCCTGAGTGAGGTGTTTGCCACCACCCGCATCACCCTGCGCGAGGCCCTGGTGCAGTTGGAGGCCCGAGGGCTGATCTACCGTGAAGAACGCCGCGGCTGGTTCGTCGCCCCCCAACGCCTGACCTACGACTTGATCGAGCGCAGCCATTTTCACGCCATGGTGCGTGAACAGGGGCGGGTGGCCAGCACCGAGCTGCTGTCTGCGCGGCTGCAACCGGCTTCGGCCACCATCTGTGCGCGCCTGCAGCTGCCGCCGTTGTCCAGTGTGGTACGCATTTGCCGGCTAAGGCGGATCGATGGCAGGGCGGTACTGTATGCCGAGCACTACCTCAACCCGCAGTATTTCCCTGATGTGCTGCAGCAGGACCTGGGGCGTTCGCTAACCGAGCTCTACGAGCGGGTCTACGGGCTGCGCTACGGGCAGGTGTGCTTCGAGATTCTGCCAACCGCCTTGCCCACCGAGGCGGCCGGTGCGTTGAAAGTTTCCGTGGGTAGCCCGGGCTTGCACATCACCCGGGTCAACAGCGACCAGCACGGTCACTTGATCGACTGCGACCTCGAGTACTGGCGGCACGATGCAATCCGCATCCGTGCCCAAGCCGGCTGACCCATGCGCTTGCCGGCGGCAGTACCCTAGCTGGACGCCGCCGTGTCAGCCATGGCACCGCCACCGGCCGTCACCACCTGCACCGACAACCGTGGCGTTGCCAGGTCCAGCCCCGCCTCATCCAGCTGGCGCTTGAGCGCCAGGTTGAAGGCCCGGGACACTTCCCATTGCTTGATTGGCGCGGTCTTGAAGCGCGCTCGCAAGATCGCCGACCCCGACTCGAAACTCTCCACGCCCTGCAATTCCAGCGGTGACCAGATGTTGCGGCGCATCAGCGGGTCGCTGCGCAGTTTTTGCCCCACTTCGCGGATCAGCGTGATGGCCTGGTCGATGTTCATGCTGTGCGGGATGGCCACGCGGAAGATGGCGTAGCCGAACTCGCGGGAGTAGTTCTTGATGCTCTTGATTTCACTGAACGGGATGGTGTGCACGATGCCATCGATGTCCCGTAGGCGCACGGTACGGATGGTAAGGCCTTCCACCGTGCCCAGGTGGCCGCCTACATCCACGTAGTCGTCGATGGCCAGGGAGTCCTCGATGATGATGAACAGCCCTGTGATCAGGTCCGCGACCAGCGACTGGGCGCCAAAACCGATCGCCAGGCCGATCACACCGGCACCGGCCAGCAGCGGCGTCACGTTCATGCCCATGTTGGCAAGGGCCACGATTACCGCGATGATGAAGATGAACACGAACATCACGTTGCGGATCAGCGGCATCATGGTTTGCGCGCGGGCGTTTGCCAGGCCACGGCGCGAGCGCACCAGTGCATGGTGCAAGGCCGTGTCCGCCAGGATCCACACCAGCCAGGCCACGATCAGCGTGGTCGCCAGGCCCAGCAGGCGCAGGCTGATGTCATGGCCGTCACCTTCGGCGAAGCTGAGCATCGACAGGCCCCACACCCGCAGGCCCAGCTCGATGAACACCAGCCAGATGAACAAGTGCAACAGCAGGTAACCAAAGTTGCGCAGGCGCTCGGCATACACCGCCTGGCGCTTGCTGGCACGCTTGGGGTTGGCGGCATGCCGGCGTACCAGGCCGTTGAGCACCATGCACACCACCACCAGCACCGTACACATCAGCGACTGGCGCAATGCGGTGCTGGTGTCGCCCGCCGACACGAAGGTGGCGAACAGCGAGATGGCCACCAGAATCAGCGCGGGCACGAACCAGAAGCTGCCCAGAATCTCGATGGTGTCGCTGAGGGTGCGCCGGGTAAGGCGGCGCGACAGTGGCTGGTTGCGGATCAGGTGAGCGATAGGCCGGCGGAAACGCAGGATGAACAAGCCGGTGCATACCGCTGCCACCACGTTGGCCAGCGTGGCCACGCCATGGGCCAGGTGCGTGCCCAGTGCTGCCGTGAGCCGTGGGTCGCCCATGGCCTCGCCGAAGGCGGCAAAGCTGCCGATCATCCACAAGGGGCGGAAGGCGCGGTGGCGCAGGATGTGCAGGGCACGGTGACGGTGTGGGCCATCCAGCAGCGAGAACGCGATCACGCAGATCGCCGAGAAGCAGGTACCCACCACCAAGGCATAGGCCAGCACCATGGCCAGCGACTTGCCCAGTGACGGTGGCAGCACGAAGCTCAGGTACACGGTGAATACCAGTGCCACCAGCCACGGGCCAAGCTTGCGCAGGGCAAAGCGCACCAGGTCCCAGGTGCGTGGGTGCTGTGGCAGTTCCTCGCTCAGCCCAAAGCGCAGGCGAACCCGGTGGCCCACCCAGTTGAAGGCGAAGGCGAGCACGCTCCACACCGCAATCACCGCAGCGAAGCCGAACAGAATGGCCGGCCATTGGTGCACCGGCACCACCAGTTCGGCCAGCTCTGCCTTGGCCTGCTCGATCTCCAGGCCCCAGCGCTGGAGCGGGCTAGCATCGCCGCTGAACTGCGCCTCGAAATCATGCAGGACGCCCCCGATCAGGCCGAGCACCCCTTGCTCGACACTGGGCTGGGATTGCCGTGTGGCGTCGCGCAGCTTTTTCAGGTCGGCCAGCAGCTTGGCCCGCTGCTGGTCGTTTTCAAGGCTCTTGATCACCTCGTCCAGCGACTTGCCCAGAGGCTCCGTGGCCTGGGGTTGCGCAGGGGCGCTGCCGCCGAGCAGGCCGGGCAGGCCCGCGGCGTGCGCCGGGGTGAAAGACAGCAGAAGCAACAGCAGCAGGTAACGCAGAAGGGCAGGCACTGGCAAATCTACCTCAGGTCAAACGGTTGACCGAGTGTAGAGGTTTATGTCGGCAGTTTCTCCAGGATCTTCCAGCAGGTCAGGCCAAAGATGCCCAGTGTGCCCAGCCACATCATCAGCACGCCGACGTTACGCTCGCGCATGCCGAAGCCGAGGGTGAGCAACAGCAGAAAAACACAGACAGGCAGGAAGAGGGACAGAAACGGGGACATGGGCGACGATCCTTGTGCAGTGAAACCTTGAAGCAAGCATAGCGCGTTACCGCCCAGGCGGGTTGACCCCGGGCATGCCCAAGCCAGAAGCCCGGGCACGCCCAGTGCAGGTCAAGGCAGTTCGCGGCTGCGGTAGAACGCTGTGAGTACTTTCACCAGGTGCGCCAGGTCGTGGCTGCCGCACAGTTCCCTGATCGAGTGCATGGCAAAGGTCGGCAGGCCGATGTCCACCGTGCGCACGCCCAGGTGGCTGGCTGCAATCGGCCCGATGGTGGAGCCGCAGCCCATGTCGCTGCGCACCACGAAGCTTTGCACCGGCACTTCCTCGGCCATGCACAGGTGGCGGAAGAACCCGGCGGTTTCGCTGTTGGTGGCGTAGCGCTGGTTGTTGTTCACCTTGATCACCGGCCCGGCGTTCAGCTTGGGACCGTGATTGCCGTCGTGCTTGTCGGCGTAGTTGGGGTGTACGCCATGGGCGTTGTCGGCCGACACCATCAGCGAGCGCTGGATGGTGCGCACATAGGCGTCGCCATCGGGCAGCAGGCGCTGCAGGGTCTGCTCCAGCATCGGGCCGTCGGCGCCACAGGCCGAGCTGCTGCCCACTTCTTCGTGGTCGTTGCACACCAGCACGCAGGTTTCATCGCTGTCGGCGGCCAGCAGCGCCTGTAGCCCGGCGTAGCACGACAACAGGTTGTCCAGCCGTGCGCCGGCAATGAAATCACCCTGCAACCCCACTTGGGCAGCGGCCTGGGTGTCGTAGAAGCTCAGCTCGTAGTCCAGCACCACATCCGCGTTCAGTTGGTGTTCGCGGGCCAGTTGCTCGGTGAGCACGGCGCGGAAATCGAGGCGCTCATCGCCGGCCACCTGGGCCAGGATCGGTGGCAGCTCGTTCTGCGGGTTGATGGCCCAGCCTTCGTTGGCCCCACGGTTCAGGTGAATGGCCAGGTTGGGGATCACCGCAATCGGCAGCGCGAAGTCGATCAGCTGGCTTTCGACCTTGCCGTCACGGCGATAGGTAACGCGCCCGGCCAGCGACAGGTCGCGGTCGAACCACGGCGCCAGCAGGGCACCGCCGTACACCTCCACGCCCAGTTGCAAAAAGCCCTGGCGTTGCAGCTCTGGCTGCGGCTTTACCCGCAGGCAGGGGCTGTCGGTGTGGGCGCCGACCATGCGGATACCGTTGAGCAGCGGCGGCTGTTTACCCAGCTGGATGGCGATGATCGACGAGTCGTTGCGGGTGACGTAGTAGCGCCCACCGGGTACCACCGCCCAGCTGTCGCGCTCATCCAGGCGCTGATAGCCGCCCGCCTCGAGGCGCTGGGCCAGGCTGGCAGTGGCATGGAATGGGGTAGGGGAGGCCTTCAGAAAGTCGATAAGGCCTGAGTTCAGTACATCGCGCATGGCTTACTCCGGGTCAAGCGGCTGGCAGCAAGCTGCAAGCTTCAATAAAAACCCGCTCAGGGGCAAGCCCCAGGCGGCCTGCCTGTGTGTTCACCGGCCGTTCAGAAAGGGGCGGGGCACTCGAACTTCAACCGCTGCCCGGATACCGGGTGGGTAAAGCTCAGCATCGAGGCGTGCAGGCATAGCCGCGGGTGGGCTGCCAGGGCTTCGGGGTTGGCGTACAGGCGGTCGCCCAGCAGCGGGTGGCCGATAGACAACATATGCACCCGCAACTGGTGGGAGCGGCCGGTGATGGGCGTCAGTTCCACACGGCAGTGGTCGCCGCAGCGTTCGAGGATGCGCCAGAACGTCAGGGCATGCTTGCCCTGCTCATGGTCAACCACGTGGCGGGGCTTGGTAGGCGGGTCGTAGCGCAGCGGCAGGTCGATGCTGCCGCTGTCCAGTGTCGGCTGGCCCCAGCACAGTGCGGTGTAGGCTTTTTCGGTTTCCCGGTCATGGAACTGACGCGACAGCTCGCGGTGGCTGTCAGCATCGCGGGCCAGCAGGATGATGCCGGAGGTTTCCCAGTCCAGGCGGTGCACGATCAGCGCATCGGGGTAGCCGTTTTCCTGCAGGCGGGTAATCAGGCAGTCCTTGTTGTCATCCGCCCGGCCGGGCACGGACAGCAGCAAGGTGGGTTTGTTGATCACCAGGATGGCGGCGTCTTCGTGCAAGATCTGGATAGTGGACAGCGGCATTGCGTGGTCTCGGTTGAATCGGTGAAAAGCAGTGGGGCCGCTCTGCTGCCCATCGCCGGCAAACCGAGCCCCACAGGCATGTGCATCACCTGTAAGGGCCGGTTTGCCGGCGACGGGCTGCAAAGCAGCCCCAATAACCCACTCCTGCTCGCAGTATCAGCGATCAGGCAGGGTGATGTTCAGCTCCAGAATCGAGCAACTTCCCTGGTTTTCCAATTCGATGTGCACGTCATCGTTGCCGATGTTCACGTACTTGCGAATGACTTCCAGCAGTTCTCTTTGCAACTCCGGCAGGTAGTCCGGTTCGCTGCGTTGGCCGCGCTCGTGCGCCACGATGATCTGTAGACGCTCTTTCGCCACCGACGCGCTGGTCTGTTTTTGTCTGCCACGAAAGAAGTCAAAAAGGTTCATGGTTTATTTGCTCCCGAAAATGCGCTCGAAGAATCCCTTCTTCTGTACATCGATGAAGCGCATCGGCTTCTCTTTGCCCAGCAGGCGGTCTACCGCGTCGCTGTAGGCCTGGCCGGCATCGCTCTGGTCGTCGAGAATGACCGGGATACCTTGGTTGGATGCCTTGAGCACCGCCTGCGATTCCGGGATCACGCCCTTGAGCTTGATCGACAGGATTTCTTCGACGTCGGCCACGCTCAGCATCTCGCCCTTTACCACGCGTTCTGGGTGGTAACGGGTGATCAGCAGGTGTTCCTTGATCGGCTCTTCGCCCTTTTCGGAGCGGCGCGACTTGCTCGACAGAATGCCCAGCATGCGGTCGGAGTCACGTACCGAGGACACCTCAGGGTTGGTGACCACAATGGCTTCATCGGCGAAGTACATGGCCAGGTGGGCACCTTTCTCGATGCCGGCCGGCGAATCGCAGATCACGTACTCGAACTGTTCTTTCAGTTCCATCAGTACCTTTTCAACGCCTTCCTGGGTGAGGGCGTCCTTGTCACGCGTCTGGCTGGCGGCCAGCACGTACAGGTTCTCCAGGCGCTTGTCCTTGATCAGGGCTTGCTGCAGGTTGGCTTCGCCGTTGACGACGTTGACGAAGTCGTACACCACACGGCGTTCACAGCCCATGATCAGGTCGAGGTTACGCAGCCCCACGTCGAAGTCGACGATGACGGTCTTGTGGCCACGCAGTGCGAGGCCGGTACCAATGGCGGCGCTGGTGGTGGTCTTGCCCACACCCCCTTTGCCGGAAGTAACCACGAGAATTTTGGCCAAGGTGTTTCACCCCTAAAATGATCGGGACGCAAGTCCCTGCAAATAACTGAAGTAACGGCAACGGTAAAAAAGTTGCGCTAAAAATGCTGGCAAGTATCCGTTAAAGACGGGTGATGTTCAACACGTCGCCAGACAGGCTGATTTGCACGCCGGTGCCCCACAGCGGGTCGCGACGCAAGTCTTCGCAGACTTTGTACTGGCCGGCGATGGAAACCATCTCGGCGGTCATTTGCTGGCAGAAGATACGCGCCTTGGTATTGCCCTTGATACCGGCCAGGGCCCGGCCGCGCATGGCGCCGTACACATGGATGTTGCCATCGGCCAGAAGTTCCGCACCCGGGCTGACCGAAGTGGTCACCACCAGGTCGCCGCCCTGGGCGTAGATCTGCTGGCCGCCGCGCACCGGCGAGGTGATGATGCGGGTGGGCCGCACCTCAGGCTCCACCACCGGTGGCGGGGTGGGCGCAGGCTCTGGCTTGCGCACTTCCGGCTCAGGCTCCAGTGGCCGTTCGCGGGCACCAGACGGCGGCAGCACCGGCAGGTCGATGGCAATGGCGGCCGCAATGTCCTCGATGCGATTGGCGCGGATGGCCAAGGTACGCAGGCCGTGATGACGGCAGATTCGCATCAAGCCGGGCAGGTCGATTGCGCCTTCGCCAGCCGGCAGCTTGTCCAGCGCCAGCACCAGCGGCGTGTTGCTGAAGAAGTTGGGTGCCTGGGCGACCTTGGCTGCCAGTTGGCGGTCAAGGGCTTCAAGGTCATTGCGCGCCAGTTCCAGTACGGTGATGGCGAGCATGCTGCCCTTGAGCTGGAACACGGAGGCGGTGTCGGGTGTGTGGTTTTGGCTCATGGTCTGCATAGACGGCTTGTTGCGGAAAAAGTGCCCTGACTTATAACGATAAGACCGGTTGCCCGCAACTTGTGCTGATCCGTTGTAGAATGCGCGGCCTTTGTCTTACCGGAAGCTTCAATGGAACGCCCGCGTTTTCGCCCCTATTTCCTTCACCCCAAGTTCTGGGGCCTGTGGCTGGGCCTGGGCCTGTTGTGGCTGGTGGTTCAGTTGCCGTACAAGGTGCTGCTCAAGCTGGGTGCCGCGCTGGGGGCGGTCATGTATCGCTTTGCCGGCGAGCGCCGCCGCATTGCCGCGCGCAACCTGGAGCTGTGCTTCCCCGAGCTGTCGGCTGACGAACGGCAGCGCCTGCTCAAGGCCAACTTCGCCTCCACCGGCATTGCCTTCTTCGAAATGGCCATGAGCTGGTGGTGGCCCAAGGCCCGGCTGGCGCGCCTGGCCCACGTCGAGGGCCTTGAGCACTTGCAGGCGGCGCAACAGGCCGGGCAGGGCGCCATCCTGATGGCGGTGCATTTCACCACCCTGGAAATCGGCGCGGCGTTGCTGGGCCAGCAGCACACCATCGATGGCATGTACCGCGAGCACGGCAATGCGCTGTTCGACTTCATCCAGCGCAGCGGCCGTGAGCGCCACAACCTCGATTCGCTGGCCGTTGAGCGCGAAGACGTGCGCGGCATGCTCAAACTGCTGCGGGCAGGCCGCGCCATCTGGTACGCACCTGACCAGGACTATGGCGCCAAGCAAAGTGTTTTCGTGCCGCTGTTCGGCATCCCGGCCGCCACGGTGACCGCCACCACCAAGTTCGCCCGCCTGGGCCGGGCGCAGGTGATTCCGTTCACGCAAAAACGCCTGGAGGACGGCAGTGGTTACCGCCTGGTGATCCACCCGCCGCTGGCGGGCTTCCCGGGTGAAAGCGAAGAGGCCGACTGCCTGCGCATCAACCAGTGGGTGGAGGGTGTGTTGCGCGAGTGCCCGGAGCAGTACCTGTGGGCACACCGCCGGTTCAAGTCACGCCCGGAAGGGGCGCCCCGGCTGTACGACAAGAAAAGCCGTTGACCGGTGTTGCGCCACTGCCCAGCGGGTGGCAGTGGCGCAGCGGTTTCAGTCGGCGATCTGCAGCTTGCGCGACTGGGTATACACGTAGCGCACTTTCTCGTATTCGAACGGCGAGTTCAGCTGGCCATAGCGGAAGTTGGTGGTGTAGCGCTTGTCCACCACACGCAGGGCGAAGATTTCCGGGTGCTTCTTGCTGGTATCGGCCACGTCCAGGTAGTTGACGGCCTGTTCGCCGGCATAGTCCACCACCAGCCCGGTGGTATCCCGCAGGTTGGACGGGCCCAGCAATGGCAGCACCAGGTACGGGCCTTCCGGCACGCCGTAGAAGCCCAGCGTCTGGCCAAAGTCTTCACTCTGGCGCGGCAGCCCCATGCGGGTGGCCGGGTCCCACAGCCCGCCCACGCCAATGATGGTGTTGAACATCAGGCGGGCAGTGATTTCTGCCGAGCGCTTGGCCTTCAACTGCAGCACGCTGTTGAACAGGTTGGGCACATCGCCCAAGTTGTTGAAGAAGTTGGTCACGCCACTGCGCACGAAGCGCGGGGTGATGTACTGGTAACCGTTGACCAGCGGCAGCAGCACCCATTGGTCCAGCCGGTAGTTGAAGTGGTACACGCGCCGGTTCACCGACTCCAGCGGGTCGTACACGTTCAATGCCTCCAGGGTGGAGCGCTCGAACTCGCGCTGGTCCAGCCCCGGGTTGAATTTCAGCTCGCGCAGCGGGTCGAGAAAGCCGTCTGCCTCTGGGGCGAGGGGCGCGGTGCCGATCACCTGCGGGTCGCCCTCGACCACGCTGGCCCGTGGGGCGGTTTCTGCGGCCAGGGTATGGCCTGCGGCCAGCAGCGCCGCGGCAAAGAGGAGTTTGTTAACCACGGAAGAACTCCAGCATGGCGTCACTGTTGACGCGATAGTTGAGGTTGCCGCAATGGCCGCCATGGGGGTAGAGGGTCAGGCGGTCGCCGAACACCTTGCGCAGGAAGCCGATGTCGCCTGGGCCCAGAATGACGTCATCGGCGTTGTGCATCACGGCGATCTTCTTGCTGTTTTGCAGGTAGTCCTTGAGCGCGTACAGGCTCACCTGGTTGGTCAGTTCCAGAATGGTGCCGCCACCGGTGCGCGCCCGCCACATGGGGATGACCTGCTCGGTCATGTAGCAGTCGAAGTCACACTGCAGGGCCCGCTTGAAATAGGGCGTGAGGCTGGTGCCTTCGGTGATCGGCTGCTTGGGCGGGATGATCAGGCCGCGGCGGTTGATCAGGTCGGAGGTAAAGGCGATGTCGGCCGCCGAGAAGCGGAACGAAGTACCGATCAACATGGCCATCTGTTCGTTGGACAGGTGCTGACGGGACTGCTGGAAGTCGTACAGCAAGGCCTCGTTGAGGTCGATATAGCCTTTTTCCTGGAAGTAACGGGTAAGTTTTTCCAGCATCAGCTCGTAGAAGGTGGTGCTGCGGTCAATGCCTTTCACCTGGGTCTGCACCAGTTTGTCCAGGTTGTTGATGGACGTGTACAGGTTGACCGGCGGGTTCAGCAGCAGCACGCGCTTGAAGTTGAAGCTGCGGCGGGTTTCGTCCAGGTGGCTGACGAACGCGGCATCCAGCGCACCGAGGCTGTACCCGGTGAGGTAGAAGTCGGTGACCGGCAGCCGTGCATGCTGGGCCCGAACCGCCTGCATCACGCGGTACATGTCCTGGGCATCATCCTGGCTGATGCCGGGGGTGGCGAAGCGCGAGGCAGCGCTGATGAAGTCGAAGCTGGTGGGCGACGACAACTGCACCACGTGGAAACCGGCCTGGTAGAACAGCTTCTTGAGGTATTCGTTGATGCTGCTGCTGTAGGATGCCCCGGTGCCGGCGATGATGAAAATCAACGGCGCGGCGTGGTCCTGGCGAGCCAGGCGGTATTTGAGCTTTTTCACCGCCCAGAAGTTGTCGGGCAGGGTGAATTCGCGCTCTGGGCGCAGGGTGAGGCTGTAGTCCGACTGGTCGATTTCATCGTCGCTGGGCAGCATCGGGCGCTGGTCTGGCGGCGTGGTGGCGATGGTCGCCTCGAACGGGTTGGTCAAGGGGTAGCCATAGCTCGCGGCGTCGATATCCCGCGCAGAAGCGGCCACAGCCATGAGCAAGCTGCCGAGAACGGCAGCGAGGCGCATAAATCGAAGCATGTAATCCCCCAAAAGAACGCAAGGTGGCGCGTGTGCAGGCTAGGACCACGGCGCCCCAGGCAAAGTTGCCGGGCGTGATGGCCTTTGGTGTACCTGTTATCTGCAACATAGCTGCAGGCCTGGCATTTTGCCTTGAAATGGGCCCTGCGCCATCATGCGCGTTTTCTATGACCACTGCTGGAGAGATGGATGACGCGTACATGGCCGGCTGTATTGACGGTGTTGTTTGTCGGGCTGTGGCTTGCGGCCAGCTATGGCGTGCGCTACGGGCTGATGGAGGACGGGCAGTGGGTGGGCCTGTGCACGCAGCCTGCGGCGTACTGGCAATGTGAGGTGCGCGCGTTGCTGGGGTTGGGCATTCACTATCAGGTACTGGCCTGGGGTGGGTTGGCGTTGGCGCTGCTGGGGCTGATGGTGCGCGGGCGTGCTGGCGCCTGGCTGGCCGGCTTGGCCCTGGTGTTCGCGGTGCCGGCGTTGGTGCTGTATACCGCCAGCATTGCGGTGTTCGCGTTGGTGATGGCGGGGTTGCGGTTGGTACGTTAGCGAGCCTGGGCTATTACCGGGCGATACGCAGGCTGCGCCACAGGGCCGCCGTCATCAGCACGCTCACGGCCGCCCAAACCCAGGCTTGCTGGTTGTGAGTGCCCTCGATAAGCAGTTGTGGCACTACCCCGGCACCGACGATGCACGCCAGCAGCGTCACTTCGCGGCGCCGCACCGGCACCGGCCGCAGCACATAAACCAGCGCCGGCAGCGCCAGTGCGGCGCTGGGGAAGCTGCGGTAGCGCGGGTCGAACACCATCGCCAGCATGCTCACCGCTGCCGCAACGCCGGCCGCCAGCAGCACCCTGCCTGCCTGCGCCTGAAACCCGGCGAACAGCCGCTGGCGCCAGCCGGCCCGTTGCGCCAGTGCCAGGGCCCCGTGGGCCAGCACCACAAGGTTCAGCCCCCCCAGCAGCGCGGCCCACACCCATTCCGAAGCGAACCGCGCATGGGTGCGCATCAGCTCACCCCACAGCCCCAGGCAACCCGCGCCAAATGCGGCCAGCAACGGCAGCGCGAAGGCGGCCTGCGTGCCGCTGGGCCGCCCGGCCAGCAGCAACATCAGCCCCATCAGTACGGCGCTGGCCACCCACCATTGGGGCCAATCGGGCAGGTTGCTGACTGGCCCCTCCAGCACGCCCTTGTCCAGGCGGTTGGCGTCATACAGCCCCCAGTAGCCACCAACAGCGCCTTCGTTGGCGCGCTTCCAGGGCTGATCGAACGCTTCGATCAGGTTGTAGCGCCAGCCGTTTTGCTCGGCCATGGCAACGAACCCGCGAATGAAACGGGCCTCGTTGACCCGGCTGGGTACTGCTGTTTCGCGCTGGCGCCCCTCGCTGGGCCAGCCGGTTTCACCAATCAGGATGCCCTTGGGCGCGAAGCGCAGGCCAAATTGCCGGCGTACGTCGGCCACATGGGCCAAGGCATCATCAATGCCACGGGGGTTATCTTCCCAATAGGGCAGCAGGTGAATGGTAAGAAAGTCCACCACCGGTGCCACTTCAGGGTGCTGTAACCAGAAATCCCAGACATCGGCATAGGTAACAGGCACCTGCACCCGGCTTTTTACCCGGGTGATCAACACTGCCAGCCGTGTGCCGGTGATCTCCTTGCGCAGCAGGGTCTCGTTGCCCACGATCACCGCGCTCACCACATCCGGGTTGGCATTGGCGGCGGCGATCAGCAGTGCGATCTCCTTGTCCGTGTCGGCGGGGTGGGCGTTGACCCAGGCACCCAGCATCACCTTCAGCCCATGCTTGCGCGCCAGCGCCGGGATGGCTTCAAGACCGCTCATGGAATAGGTGCGGATGCACTGAAAACGCTCAGCCAGCAGCGCCAGGTCCGCATCCATGCGTGCCGGGCGCAGGCGAAACGGCTGGTCGTAAGGCGACTGGTCTTTGTCGAACGGGGTATAGGAGGCGCACTGCAACTTGTGCGCAGGGCCGGCAGCGTCAGGTAACTGCACAGGCTTGCCCAGCCCGTACCAGAGCCCGCCCAGCCCGACCAGGCCCAGCAGGCAGGCGAGCAGGTAAAGTGGCATCAGCAAGCGGGCGGTACTGGGCATCGGGCAGTCCATGTCGGGTGCAAAAGGGAGGATAGTAGCCCGGCGCCAACACTTTGGCATGCAAGTATCGCGCAGGCAGCAGCACACCCATGCCGCTAATGGCACAGTGCTGTCGCGGATGGGCGCCTGGGGGTCGCAGGTGGATCAGGTCCGGCTGCCATGCAGGCAGATGATGGAATCTCCAAGACCTGACGAGGGAATGCTTTGATGGCTACTCTAACAAAAATGCGACGTGTCCTGGGTGTAGGCGCCGCCTTGGCACTGGCCATGAGCGGTACACAGGCCATGGCCAAAGAAGTAAGCATTGGCTACGTGGATGGTTGGGCTGACAGCGTGGCCACCACCAACGTGGCAGCCGAAGTAATCAAGCAAAAGCTCGGCTATGACGTGAAGCTGCAGGCCGTGGCCACGGGCATCATGTGGCAGGGCGTGGCCACCGGCAAGCTCGACGCCATGTTGTCTGCCTGGCTGCCCGTCACCCATGGTGAGTACTGGGCCAAAAACAAGGACAACGTGGTCGACTACGGCGCCAACTTCAAGGATGCCAAGATTGGCCTGATCGTGCCTGAGTACGTCAAGGCAGTCAGCATCGGTGACCTCAAGACCGATGACACCTTCAAGCAGAAAATCGTCGGCATCGATGCCGGCTCGGGTGTGATGATCAAGACTGAGCAGGCCATCAAGGATTACGACCTGACCGGTTACAAACTGCAGGCAAGTTCCGGTGCGGCGATGACGGCCGAACTGGGCCGCGCGTATGCCAAGCAGCAGTCCATCGCAGTGACCGGCTGGGTGCCGCACTGGATGTTCGCCAAATGGAAACTGAAGTTCCTCGAAGACCCGAAAGGCGTCTATGGTGCTGCTGAAACCGTGAACAGCATCGGCAGCAAGGAACTGGCCACCAAGGCCCCTGAAGTGGCCGACTTCCTGAAGAAGTTCAGCTGGCAGTCCAAGGATGAGATCGGCGAAGTCATGCTGGCTATCCAGGAAGGTGCCAAGCCTGAAGCCGCTGCCAAGGACTGGGTTGCCAAGCACCCTGACCGTGTGAAGGAGTGGACGGGTAAGTGATTTAGGCGCTGGCCGAAATTTCTTTAGCGCCTGTTAGATCGAGCGCCGCCCGCGCGGCGCATCGCGAGCTGCGCTCGCTCCTACGC
>NZ_JACVVH010000021.1:0-99554 GCF_016647865.1 Pseudomonas sp. S60
GCCTCAGCGCTTGACGGGCATCCATGCCCGTCACCTCCCTCCGCAAGCCCTTCGTTCGGCCTCCTGAAGTCGCGAAGATCAAGATCAAGATCAAAAGCCAGATCAAAAGCCAAGTCAAAAGCGAGAGTAAGAGCACGCGTGAGATTAAGTTTTGCCTGATTAAAAGGCCATGGGAATGGCGAGTGTCGGGGCGTTGACGGAATGCGGTGTAGGGCGTGGAGGGTGTGGAACTTATTTGGCGTGCTTTATAAATAGATGTTAATAATTTACAGCGTATTTTGTGGGTAAGGTTAATTACCGCTTACATACTATCGGTCGTCGTCCGGTTGAAGTTTCCAGCGTCAAGCTTGTCCTGCAACCGCCGAAGGAGGACAATTACCGGCTTCTCGTCACAACCAGCGATTTTGCATGGCCTTTCTCGCACTTGGTATCAACCATAAGACTGCCTCGGTAGACGTACGCGAGCGCGTGGCGTTTACCCCTGAGCAGTTGGTAGACGCCCTGCAGCAGCTCTGCCGCCTCACCTCAAGCCGTGAAGCGGCGATCCTGTCCACCTGCAACCGCAGCGAGCTTTACCTGGCGCAGGATCAGCTGTCCGCCGAGGACGTGCTGCTGTGGCTGGCCGACTATCACCGCCTCAGCCTGGACGAACTGCGTGCCAGCGCCTACGTGCACGAAGAGCATGACGCCGTGAAGCACATGATGCGCGTGGCCTCCGGCCTTGACTCGCTGGTGCTTGGCGAGCCGCAGATTCTCGGCCAGATGAAATCCGCGTATGCCGTGGCCCGCGAGGCCGGTACCGTCGGGCCGTTGCTCGGGCGCCTGTTCCAGGCCACCTTCAGCGCCGCCAAGCAAGTGCGCACCGACACGGCCATTGGCGAAAACCCCGTGTCCGTGGCCTTTGCCGCAGTCAGCCTGGCCAAACAGATCTTCAGCGACCTGGCACGCAGCCAGGCCCTGCTCATCGGGGCTGGCGAAACCATCACCCTGGTCGCCCGCCACCTTCACGAGCAAGGTGTGCGGCGCATTGTCGTGGCCAACCGTACCCTGGAACGCGCCAGTATCCTGGCCGAGCAGTTCGGTGCCCACGCCGTGCTGCTGGCCGACATCCCCCAGGAACTCGCCAACAGCGACATCGTCATCAGCTCCACCGCCAGCCAGTTGCCGATCCTGGGCAAGGGGGCGGTGGAAAGTGCCTTGAAGCAACGCCGCCACAAGCCCATCTTCATGGTCGACATCGCCGTACCCCGCGATATCGAAACCGAAGTGGGCGAGCTGGATGACGTGTACCTCTACACCGTCGACGACCTGCACGATGTGGTTGCCGAAAACCTCAAGAGCCGCCAGGGCGCCGCTCAGGCCGCCGAAGAGCTGGTTGCCGTGGGTGCTGAAGATTTCATGGCGCGCCTGCGTGAACTGGCCGCGGTGGATGTGCTGCGGGCCTACCGCCAGCAAAGCGAACGCCTGCGCGATGAAGAACTGCAAAAAGCCCAGCGCCTGCTGGCCAATGGCGGCAACCCCGAAGAGGTGTTGGCCCAGTTGGCCCGGGGGCTTACCAACAAACTGCTGCACGCACCCAGCGTGCACATGAAAAGGCTCTCGGCCGAAGGCCGCCTTGAAGCGCTGGCCATGGCCCAGGAACTGTTTGCCCTCAACGAGGGCTCCACGGACAAATCCCCGCAATGAAAGCGTCGCTGCTGAACAAACTGGACATTCTCCAGGACCGCTTCGAAGAACTCACCGCACTGCTCGGTGATGCCGAAGTTATCTCCGACCAGACTCGCTTTCGTGCCTATTCCCGCGAATACGCCGAAGTTGAGCCGGTGTACGCCGCCTACAGGGAGTGGCGCAAGGTGCAGGCTGACCTTGAGGGCGCCCAGGCGCTGCTCAAGGACAGTGACCCGGACATGCGTGAAATGGCCGTGGAAGAAGTCCGCGAAGCCAAGGAACAACTGGTGGTGCTGGAGTCCCAGCTGCAGCGCATGCTGTTGCCCAAGGACCCCAACGACGGGCGCAACGTGTTCCTCGAGATCCGCGCCGGTACCGGGGGCGACGAGGCGGCGATTTTCTCTGGCGACCTGTTCCGCATGTACTCGCGGTATGCCGAAAAGCGCGGCTGGCGGCTGGAAATCCTCTCCGAGAACGAGGGCGAGCATGGCGGCTACAAGGAAATCATCGCCCGCGTCGAAGGCGAGAATGTGTACGGCAAGCTCAAGTTCGAGTCCGGCGCGCACCGTGTTCAGCGTGTGCCGGAGACCGAGTCCCAGGGCCGTATCCATACCTCGGCCTGCACCGTGGCGGTACTGCCTGAGCCCGACGAACAGGCTGCCATCGAGATCAACCCTGCCGACTTGCGCGTAGACACCTACCGCGCCTCCGGCGCGGGCGGGCAGCACGTCAACAAAACCGACTCGGCCATCCGTATTACCCACCTGCCTACCGGCATCGTGGTCGAGTGCCAGGAAGAGCGCTCGCAGCACAAGAACCGCGCCCGCGCCATGTCGTGGCTGTCGGCCAAGCTCAATGACATGCAAACCAGCGCCGCACAGAACGCCATTGCCAGTGAGCGCAAGCTGCAGGTGGGGTCCGGTGACCGCTCCGAGCGTATCCGTACCTACAATTATCCACAGGGCCGGGTGACCGACCACCGTATCAACCTCACGCTGTACTCGCTGGACGATGTGCTGGCAGGCGGTGTCGAGGCCGTGATTGAACCGCTGTTGGCCGAATACCAGGCCGATCAACTGGCCGCCCTGGGGGACTGATGACCATCATCGCCAGCCTGCTGCGCAACGCGCAGTTACCCGAGTCGCCCACCGAGCGCCTGGATGCCGAGCTGTTGTTGGCTGCAGCCATCGGCAAGTCGCGCAGCTACCTGCACACCTGGCCCGAACGCATTGTCAGCAGCGAGGCCGCGCAGACCTACGCCGGTTACCTGCAACGCCGCCGTGGCGGCGAGCCGGTTGCCTATATTCTTGGCCAGCAGGGCTTCTGGAAGATCGACCTGGAAGTGGCACCGCACACGCTGATCCCGCGGCCAGACACCGAGCTGCTGGTGGAAACGGCGCTGGAGTTGCAGCCCGCGCTGCCGGCCCGGGTGCTTGACCTGGGTACCGGCACCGGCGCCATCGCCCTGGCCCTGGCCAGCGAGCGCCCGGCCTGGCAGGTGACGGCGGTCGACCGGGTACCCGAGGCCGTGGCGCTGGCCGAGCGCAACCGCCAGCGCCTTGGCCTGGCCAATGCCCGCGTGCAGTTGAGCCACTGGTTCGACAGCCTCGGCGACCAGCGCTTTGACCTGATCGTCAGCAACCCACCTTACATTCGCGCTGCAGACCCGCACCTGGGCGCCGGCGATGTGCGGTTCGAGCCCAGCAGTGCACTGGTGGCCGGGGCCGATGGCCTGGATGACCTGCGCATCATCGCCGCCCAGGCACCGGCTTACTTGGTCCCGGGTGGCTGGCTGTTGCTGGAGCACGGTTATGACCAGGCTGCGGCGGTTCGCGCGCTGCTGGCCAGTCACGGTTTTGCTGATGTAGACAGCCGCACCGACCTTGGCGGCCATGAGCGCATCACCCTGGGGCGTCTGCCATGCTGAGCGACCAGGAGCTGCTGCGCTACAGCCGCCAGGTACTGCTGTCGCAGATCGATATCGATGGCCAGTTGCGCCTCAAGCAGAGCAAGGCGTTGATCGTCGGCCTGGGGGGGCTGGGGTCTCCTGTGGCCCTGTATCTGGCGGCGGCAGGGGTGGGGGAGCTGCACCTGGCGGACTTCGACACCGTCGACCTGACCAACCTGCAACGCCAGGTGATCCACGACAGCGCCAGCGTTGGCATGACCAAGGTCGACTCGGCCATGCAACGCTTGCAGGCGATCAACCCCGAAATCACCCTGGTTGCCCACCGGCAAGCGCTGGATGATACGTCGTTGGCCGCTGCGGTGGCGGCGGTAGACCTGGTGCTGGACTGCTCGGACAACTTCGCTACTCGCGAGGCGGTGAATGCCGCCTGCGTTGCCGGCAGCAAGCCGCTTGTCAGTGGGGCGGCCATTCGTCTCGAGGGGCAACTGTCGGTTTTCGACCCTCGCCGTGACTACAGCCCGTGCTACCACTGCCTGTATGGGCAGGGTAGCGAGGCTGAGCTGACCTGCAGCGAAGCCGGCGTGATCGGCCCGCTTGTAGGCCTGGTGGGCAGCCTGCAGGCGCTTGAGGCCATGAAGCTGCTGGCAGGCTTTGGTGAACCCCTGGTGGGCCGGCTGTTGCTGATCGATGCGCTGGGTACCCGTATTCGCGAGCTGCGGGTCAAGCGCGACCCGGCCTGCCCGGTCTGCGGCAAGCGCGATGGCTGAGCGCTCGGCGCCCATCGGCGTCATGGACTCGGGCGTGGGTGGCCTGTCGGTGCTTGCTGAGATCCGCCGCCTGCTGCCCAACGAAACGCTGTGGTATGTGGCCGACTGTGGCCATGTACCCTATGGCGAGAAGTCCGCCGATTACATCCGCGACCGCTGCCGTCGCATCGCGGGGTTCTTCCATGAGCAGGGCGCCAAGGCCATGGTGCTGGCCTGCAACACGGCTACCGTCGCGGCAGTTGCCGACCTTCGCGCGCATTACCCGGGTTGGCCATTGGTGGGCATGGAGCCAGCGGTCAAGCCCGCTGCAGCGGCGACCCGCTCTGGGGTAGTCGGGGTGCTGGCCACCACGGGTACGCTGCAGAGTGCCAAGTTTGCTGCCTTGCTCGATCGCTTTGCCAGCGACGTCCGCGTCATCACCCAGCCGTGCCCGGGCCTGGTCGAGTTGATTGAGACCGGAGACCTGGCAAGCCATGCACTGCGTGAGCGGTTGCAGGGGTACGTTGAGCCGCTGATGGCCGCAGGGTGCGATACGCTGATATTGGGCTGCACCCACTACCCGTTCCTGCGCCCGTTGCTGGCGCAACTGGTGCCTGCTCACGTGGCGATCATCGACACCGGCGCTGCGGTGGCGCGTCAACTGCACAGGCTTCTGGAAGGTGCAGACCTGCTGGCTACCGGGCCAGCACGCGATACGCAGCTGTGGACCAGTGGCGACCCGGCTTCGCTCCTGGGCGTGCTGCCGGTGTTGTGGGGGCAGCCGGGTAGCGTTGAACGGTTTGGGTTGTAGAAGCTAAGCGCGGCAAACGCTGCAATACAGTTGCTTGTCACTTGCCTGGCATCGGCCAGAGGCTGGCCGGGTGCAGCACCTCGAGCACAAGCTCGGGGAGGCGTTCGGCCAACCGTTTGAGCAGTTCCTGCGCCGCAGTCTCAGCCGTCCACGCCTCAGGTATGACGGGCGCAGCCGTGACCTGGGAGTCGACTGCAAGCGGCGCTACCACCGTTACATCAATCCCTTGTGCCTGAAGCGCTTCGCGCTGTTCACGCACCCATTGCACCGTGTTGTTCCAACCGGCAGCGACTTGTGTAGGTGCGTACATCTGCAATGCCGTGTAACGGCTGAATACGGCCATTACCTGAGGTGCGCTACCGCGCTCCAGCAAAGGCACCGCCGCAGCCAGGCTCAGCTGCGTGGCCAGGTGGTTGGACTCGATAAGGTGCTCGAACAGCGCATCACGGGCTATGTCACCGGCCAGGTAATCACCGGTCCCGGCATTGATGATCAGGCAATCAAGTGCCCCCCAGGCCTGCTCGAGCAACTGCCCGGCTTCAGCCGCCTCCGGTGCCCCCTGCAACAGCCCTGGCAGCTGTAGAAACCGGTCATGATGAAGGGGTGCCAACGCATCGGGGCTACCGCTGGCGGCGACACGATGACCTTGCAGCAGCAGGTGCTCTACCAGCGCCATTCCTAGCCCGTTTGATGCTCCTGTAACCCAGAAACTACGTGAGTTAGACAAGATCGATGCCCTCTATACGACTGCTAGCGTTGGAGAGCTTTGAACGCCTCCAGTGCTCGCTGGCGACTGCTACGGAGATCTACAAGTGGACGTGGATACAGACTAGCACTGATTTTGGCAGCAGAACCGCTAGGGTCATGAATACTTTTGTCATCAAGGTCCCGCAGTTCAGGCACCCACTCACGGATGAAACGCCCCTGGGGATCGAACCGCTGCGATTGCGAGACGGGGTTGAAGATGCGGAAATAGGGCACTGAATCGGTACCGGTCGAGGCACTCCACTGCCAGCCACCATTGTTGGCCGCCAGGTCGCCGTCGATGAGGTGGCGCATGAAGTGCCGTTCGCCATGGCGCCAGTCGATCAGCAAATTCTTGCTGAGAAACATGGCAGTGACCATGCGCAGCCGGTTGTGCATCCACCCGGTTTCCAGCAACTGGCGCATGGCCGCATCGATGATCGGGAAGCCCGTGCGGCCTTCTTCCCAGGCCTTCAGCTCTTTGGGGGCGTTGCGCCAGGGCAATGCCTCGGTATGGGAGCGGAATGCACGGTGGCGCGACACCTGTGGGTAACCGGTGAGGATGTGTTTGTAGAACTCGCGCCAGATCAGCTCGTTGATCCAGGTCTGCACACCTGGGTTGCCACTGTCGAACTCGCCATGGTTGCTGGCCAAGGCGCCGTGCAGGCATTGGCGGGGCGAAATCACGCCAGCTGCCAGGTAGGCGGAAAGGCGGCTGGTACCAGGCTTGGCCGGCAGGTCACGCAAGTGTTCATAATCCACGATGGTTTCGTCGGCGAACCGTGACAACCGTTCCTGTGCTTCGTTTTCCCCGGCAGGCCAAAGGTCTCGCAGGGACTTGGCCGGTTTATCGAAGCCGTCTACATGCTGCGGGATGGGGTCGCTGCTGATCGACAGGGCCGCCTGGCGTTTCACCCGTGGCGCCAGTGACGGGAGCCCACGGTGCAGGTGCTCCAGGCAGTTCTTCTTGAATTGGCTGAACACCTGAAAGTAGTCGCCGCTTCGTGTCAGTACGGTACCCGGGCGGAACAACAACTGGTCCAGGTGGCTGTGGGCCTGAATATCGGAGCGCTCCAGCAAGGTCCTGGTTGCGTCATCGCGGCGCTGTTCGTGGATGCCGTATTCCTCGTTCCAGTGCACGCTTTGCACGTGGTGCTTGCGACATACCTGCAGTACGGCGTCGGGTGCCTGGTCCCAGGTGTCGACCTTGCGAATCAACAACGGAATATTCAGCGCTTCGAGCGACTGGCGCAGTTCACGCAGGTTGCGCAGCCAGAAGTCGACCTTGCACGGGGCATCGTCGTGGGCCAGCCATTGTTCGGGGCTGACCAGCCAGAGGGCGAGGGTAGGGCCGCGCTCACTGGCGGCGCTGAGTGCGGTGTTGTCATCGGTGCGCAGGTCGCTGCGTAGCCAGGTCAAGTGCATAGGCTAATGAATTCTCCGGGCTGGCGGCTATGGGTTCTGAAGCAGTCGCAAGGCAGCTTGCGGGGTGTCGAACAGGGCAAGGTTGGGTAAGTCGAGGTGGCTCAGTTGCGCTTGATGCAACGCCACCAGGCTACCGCCGACGAGCGTCGGCACACCCAGCCCATGCAGCGAACGCTGCAGGGCTCTGGCATCGATTCGGGGCCCCAGGTGCAGCAGGACGGCACGTGGGTGCAGCGTCGCCACTGCGCTTTGCAGATGCGCGCCGGCCAGCGCCTGTTCGAGCACTTCCACGGCAAACCCATTGCTGGTAAGCAGCCAGGCGCACAACCACAGCTCGGGGTTGAATGCACGATCGCTGTCTTCAGCCAGCAGCACCGCCGGGCCCTGCAGCAACTGATTGTCGTGGTAGACGCGCGCGCCCAGCTTGCTGCGCAACCAGGTATGGAAGAACGCCTGTTCCAGGCGTGCGTTGAAGTAGGTGCGCCAGCGAAGCTGCAGGTGGTTCAGCAAGGGGAGCAACAGTTGTTCGCACAGGGTCACGGCCGGGTACAGTGCCATCGCCTGGTTGAGCTGGTGGTCAAGGGTGCGCTGCGACAGGTTGGCAATGGCCTCCAGCATCTGCACCTGCCTGGCCTGCCAATCGCTCTGGGGCGGCGTACCCAGCGGTTTGTCGAGCAGCTCGCCCACCTGGCTGACCGACGCGCCGCGCTGTAACCAGGCCAGGATCGATTCGACGCGCTCAACCTGTTCCACCGGGTACAGGCGATGCCCCTTTGGCGTACGTTGGGGCTTGAGCAGCCCATAGCGGCGTTCCCAGGCACGCAAGGTAACGGGATTGACGCCAGTGCGGCGGGCCAGCTCACCGATAGGCAACAGTACTTCAGACCGCATTGCGCAGCCCCAGGCTTTCAGGGTGCGGCTGCAGGTACGCCTGCTGCTGCAGATACGGGTCGGGGTGGTTGCGCAAGTGGTGCTTGAGCAGGGTCAGCGGCACGACCAAGGGTACGACCCCTTGCTGGTATTGGCCGATCAGTTCCTGTAGCTCGCTTTTGTCCGAAGGCGTAAGGGCATCCTTGAAATAACCGCTCAGGTGCTGCAGCACGTTACTGTGAGTGCCGCGGCTGGCGCAGCGACGCAATGCCTGCATCAGCTCGGAGAAGTACTGCGGGCCCACCACCAGCGGATCATCGTCCTTGCTCAGGGTGCCCAGCATGCGCCCCAGGGTTCGGTAAGCCTGGGGGTTGTTGGCCATCAACAGGTACTTGTAGCGCGAATGGAAATTGACCAGCGCCCCGCGGTTCAGGCCTTCGGCCAGTACCCGCTGCCAGTCGGCGTAGGCATACACCCGGCTGATGAAGTTTTCACGCAGCACGGGGT
This sequence comes from Pseudomonas sp. S60, assembly GCF_016647865.1. Taxonomy (NCBI): domain Bacteria; kingdom Pseudomonadati; phylum Pseudomonadota; class Gammaproteobacteria; order Pseudomonadales; family Pseudomonadaceae; genus Pseudomonas; species Pseudomonas sp. S60. The sequence continues at coordinate 8,681 of NZ_JACVVH010000021.1, forward strand.
CATGCAGGCGGCCTTCTTCTTCCACAGGCAGGTCAGGCCGGCGTTCGCAAAATGCCTGAGCGTAGGCACCGCGCCCGCTGTGGAAGGCGGGGTGGCCGTTGTCCTGGTACACCTTTACCCGCTCCAGGCCACAGGAGGGCGACTTCTGCATGAAGATATAGCCGCAGATGTCGTCAAGCTCGTTGGCCATCTGCTCGCCGTAGGTGCGCAAGGGGCCGGTGAGGTCCATGCCGGGGTTGCGCGTGCCCACCACTTCAGGGTGATCCGGGTTACCGACCAGGCGGATCGGGTCTCTGGGCACACCCAGGCCGATTGCAACCTCGGGGCATACCGGGGTCCATTCGAAATGCTCTTCCAGCTGAGCGCGGCACAGGTCGGAGGCCTTGTGGCCACCGTTATAGCGAACGCTGTGCCCGGTCAGGCAGGCGCTGATGGCGATGCGTGGCTTGTGGTGGGTTGCAGGGTCGTGCATGGCTGCCTCCGTTAAACCTGTACGTAAATTTAACCTTGTACAAGTTTATTCCAGCACATCGCTGGCTTCATTGAAACCAGTATTTTGTATATACGCCTTCACTCCAGGTGCTCGAGCAGGCGTCTTGCAGCCTCCTGGCCACTGAGCCAGGCGCCCTCCACGCGCCCCGACAGGCACCAGTCACCGCAGGCGTACAAGCCTTGGTCGGCGTCGGCCAGGGCCCCCCATTCATGGTTGCCACCTGGGCGTGCATACAACCAGCGGTGTGCAAGGGCGAACGTCGGTGCAGGCACCACGCAGCCTACCAGCTCGGCGAATTCGCCCCACAGCTGCTCTACCACCTCGTCCTTGGCCAGGTCGATATGTTGCCGGCTCCACGTGGAGGTGGCATGCAGCACCCAGGTGTCCAGCTGCTCGTCACGGCCGGGTTTGCTGCGGTTGCGGGCCAGCCAGTCGAGCGGGTTGTCCTGCAAGAAGCACCCTTGCATAGGCGTCTCCAGGGCTGCCTGGAAACCAAGTGCAACGGCCCAGGTGGGCTCCATCTGCACGCCCGCCGCGACGGCGGCGAGCTTGGGCGTGGCCGCCAGTAAAGGCGTTGCCTGGGGGGCCGGCACCGCGATGATCACCCGGCTGTAGGGCCCATGGCTGCACCCCTCGGTGTCCTGCAGGTGCCAATACTGCTTGCCGCGGAACACCTCGGCGATGCGGCAACTGAAATTCACTGTCATGTCTGTCAACAGGCCGCGAGTGATGGCACTCATTCGCGGCACGCCCACCCAGCGGGTCTGCTCATCCGGGGAGGGCGTCAGTTGGCCGTCGCGGTAGTTGTACAGTTGGGGTTTCCACTGGGCGGCCCAGCCGGCCGCCACCCACTGCTGCACCTGGTCGACGAAGCGACGGTCGCGGGCGGTGAAGTACTGCGCGCCCAGATCGAGGGCGCCAGCCTCGCTGCGTTTGCTGGCCATGCGCCCGCCACTGCCGTGCCCCTTGTCGAACAGGTGCACGAGCTGCCCGGCCTTGTGTAAAGCCTGAGCGGCGGACAGGCCAGCGATTCCGGCCCCGATGATGGCAATAGGTACAGTCATAATGGCCTCTCAAACCTTGCTATGAGCAGACTACGCTGTCAGGCAAACCTGTACAATCCAGAAAATCTGTATAAGGTTATTCCGCTTCCACGGAAAGGTTGGCCTATGTTTATCGGAGAGCGTCGGGTCCAAAAAGTGCCTTGATGTTAAAAATAGACCACCGCCGTATTCTGCGAGGACACAGCCATGCACATATTGCTGACGGGCGGCACCGGATTGATTGGGCGGCATCTGTGCCGCTACTGGCTTGCACAGGGCCATCGGCTGACGGTATGGAGCCGCCGCCCGGACCAGGTGCCTGCGCTGTGCGGCAAGGGGGTACGGGGCATTGCCCGGCTGGAGCAGTTACCCGCCGATGAGCCGCTGGACGCCGTGGTCAACCTGGCCGGTGCGCCCATCGCTGATCGGCCTTGGACGGCGTCCCGGCGCAGCGTGCTGTGGGCCAGCCGTATCACCCTGACCGAACAGTTGCTGGCGTGGCTGGGTAGCCGCGAACAACGGCCGCAGGTATTGATTTCCGGTTCCGCGGTGGGTTGGTATGGCGATGGCGGCGAACGTGAGCTGACCGAAGAATCCCCGCCGGTACGGGAAGACTTTGCCAGCCAGCTGTGCATTGCATGGGAAGAAACCGCCCAACGTTCCCAGGCCCAGGGTATCCGTGTGGTGCTGGTGCGCACCGGGCTGGTGCTGGCCAGCGATGGCGGGTTCCTGTCACGTCTGCGCCTGCCGTTCAAGCTGGGCCTGGGCGGCCCGTTGGGTAACGGCAGGCAGTGGATGCCGTGGATCCATATAGACGACCAGGTCGCCCTGATTGATTTTCTGTTGCAGCATGGCGAAGCCAGCGGTCCTTATAATGCCTGCGCCCCTGAGCCGGTGCGTAACCGTGACTTTGCCCGGGCGCTGGGCAAGGCGTTGCACCGCCCCGCGGTGCTACCGGTACCTGCACTGCTGCTCAAGGCTGGGCTAGGTGAAATGTCCAGCCTGCTGCTGGGCGGCCAGCGGGCACGCCCGGCGCGCTTGCTGGCTGCAGGCTACAGCTTTCGCTTCAACGATCTGCAATCGGCGCTGGGCAACCTGTCCAGCCGCCTCTGACTAAGGATGTTGCATGACTGATCACGCCCTGTTGCTGGTCAACCTGGGTTCACCGGCCTCCACCTCGGTAGCCGACGTGCGCCGCTACCTGAACCAGTTTCTGATGGACCCGTATGTGGTCGACCTGCCCTGGCCCATCCGCCGCCTGCTGGTATCGCTGATCCTGATCAAGCGGCCCGAGCAGTCTGCCCATGCCTACGCCTCTATCTGGTGGGATGAAGGCTCGCCACTGGTGGAGCTGACCCGGCGCTTGCAGGCGGCGATGGTCGAGCACTGGCCCCACGGCCCGGTAGAGATTGCCATGCGCTATGGCCAGCCGGCCCTGCCCGACGTGCTGGAACGGCTGGCCGCGCAAGGCGTGCGCAAGGTGACCCTGGCGCCGCTGTATCCACAGTTCGCCGACAGCACCGTCACTACGGTAGTTGAGCTTGCCAAGGACACCATCACCGAGCGCCACCTGCCCCTGCAGATGCGCGTGCTGCAGCCGTTCTATGATCAGCCGGACTACATCGATGCGCTGGTGGCCAGCGCACGGCCGTATCTGCAGCAGGATTACGACCACGTGCTGCTCAGCTTCCATGGCCTGCCAGAGCGGCACCTGAAAAAACTCTACCCCAAAGGCATCCGGCATGACTTGCGGGCAGCCGACTGTTGCGAGGGGGCCAGTGCTGCGGTGCAGGCGGTGTGCTACCGCGGCCAGTGCCTAGCTACTGCCAAAGCCTTTGCGCGCAAGATGGGCATACCCGATGGCAAGTGGTCGGTGTCGTTCCAGTCGCGGTTGGGCCGGGACAAATGGATTGAACCGTACACCGAAACGCGCCTGGACGAACTGGCCAAGGCCGGTGTGAAAAAGCTGCTGGTGATGTGCCCGGCCTTCGTCGCCGACTGCATCGAGACGCTGGAGGAAATCGGCATGCGTGGCAGCGAGCAGTTCATCGAGGCAGGCGGGCGTGAACTGGTGCTGGTGCCCTGCATGAACGACCACCCGGAGTGGGCGAGGGTGCTGGCAGACCTGTGTGAAAAGGCCTGACACTCGGGGTGTGGCAGGCCCTGTTGCCGCTGAGCGCGCAGCAGGGCCTGTGGGTCATTGCTGCCTCAAGGCAACTGGTCATCCAGTTTCTTGTGCTTCCAGGCGTCGTTGCCCGGCAGGATCAGGTTCAGTGCAATAGCCACGATAGCGCACAGGGCGATGCCCTTCAGTCCCCAGTCATCCGGCCCGTCACCCGTGCCCACCAGTACGCCGCCGATACCGAACACCAGCGTCACCGAAACGATCACCAGGTTGCGCGCCTCGGCCAGGTCCACCTTGTGGCGGATCATGGTGTTCAAACCCACGGCGGCAATGGAGCCGAACAGCAGGCACAGAATGCCGCCCATCACAGGGATTGGGATGCTTTGCAGCAGGGCGCCGAACTTGCCGATGAAGGCCAGGGTAATAGCGAACAGCGCAGCCCAGGTCATGATCTTCGGGTTGTAGTTCTTGGTCAGCATCACCGCGCCAGTCACCTCGGCGTAGGTGGTGTTGGGCGGCCCGCCAAACAGGCCGGCTGCTGTGGTGGCCAGGCCGTCACCGAGCAGGGTGCGGTGCAGCCCGGGCGTTTTCAGGTAGTCACGGCCGGTCACGCTGCCCACCGCGATAACGCCACCAATGTGTTCGATTGCCGGCGCCAGGGCGACCGGGACGATAAACAGGATGGCTTGCCAGTTGAACGCCGGGGCGGTGAAGTTGGGCAGCTCCAGCCAGGGTGCAGCGGCGATCTTGGCGGTATCGACCACGCCAAAGGCAAACGACAGGGCAAACCCCACCAGCACACCCGCAATGATCGGCACCAGACGGAAGATGCCTTTGCCGAATACCGCCACGATCAGGGTGGTGAGCAACGCTGGCATGGAGATAAGCATGGCGGTTTTATAAGGCAGCAGCACGCTGCCATCACCAGCCTTGCCCATCGCCATGTTGGCCGCGATCGGTGCCATGGCCAGGCCAATGGAGATGATCACCGGGCCGATCACCACGGGCGGTAGCGTGCGGTCGATGAAGCCGGTGCCTTTGATTTTTACCATCAGCCCCATGAAGGTGTACACGAAACCCGCGGCCATCACGCCGCCCATGGTTTCGGCCAGGCCAAACTGGCCTTTGGCGAGGATGATGGGGGTGATGAAGGCAAAGCTCGAGGCCAGGAACACAGGTACCTGGCGGCCGGTGACCAGCTGGAACAGCAGCGTGCCGATGCCTGCGGTGAACAGTGCGACGTTCGGGTCCAGGCCGGTGATCAAGGGCATCAGCACCAGCGCTCCGAATGCCACGAAGAGCATCTGCGCGCCCGAAACGACCTGGCGCCAGAGCGGGTCGTTGAAGCCGTCCTGCATGGTCAGGCGTCCTTCTGCTTGGTGCCGAAGATCTTGTCACCGGCATCACCCAGGCCCGGCACGATGTAGCCGTGCTCGTTCAGGCGCTCGTCGATGGAGGCGGTGAAGATCTGCACGTCCGGGTGGGCTTTCTCGACCACCTGGATGCCCTCGGGGGCGGCGACCAGGACCATGGCGCGGATTTCCCGGCAACCGGCCTTTTTCAGCAGGTCGATGGTCGCGACCATGGAGCCGCCAGTTGCCAGCATCGGGTCGATGATCAGTGCCAGGCGCTGGTTGATATCGGGCGCGAGTTTTTCCAGGTAAGTGTGTGCTTCGAGGGTTTCTTCGTTGCGGGCCACGCCGACGGCGCTGACCTTGGCACCCGGTACCAGGCTGAGCACGCCGTCGAGCATGCCGATACCGGCACGCAGAATCGGCACGACGGTAATTTTCTTGCCGGCGATTTTCTCTACCGCAACCTTGCCACACCAGCCGTCGATCTCGTAGGTTTCGAGGGGCAGGTCCTGGGTGGCTTCATAGGTCAGAAGGGCGCCGACTTCCTGGGCGAGTTCGCGAAAGTTCTTGGTGCTGATGTCGGCACGGCGCATGAGGCCGAGCTTGTGGCGGATCAGCGGGTGGCGGATCTCACGGGTGGGCATAGGGGGCTCCGAAAGGCGGGCAAAAAAACCGCGCTAGATTAATCTATTCAGCCTGTGCTGTCGTCTGATCATTCTGCACGTTAGTCCATAAACGCTTGATCTGTGGCGAGCGGATGCGTACCTTTGCCCGCTTTTCCAAAATGCCCCCCTGGAGAGCGCAATGTCCGCCGATCTCGAGCATATTCGCCAAGTGATGCGTGAAGCCGACTGCCTGTATACCGAAGCCGAAGTCGAGGCGGCGATCGCCAAGGTCGGCGAGCAGATCTGCAAGGACCTGCATGACAAGAACCCGGTGGTGTTCTGCGTGATGAACGGTGGCCTGATCTTCTCCGGCAAGCTGCTGACGCACCTGCAGTTCCCGCTTGAGGCCTCGTACCTGCATGCCACCCGTTACCGCAACCAGACCAGCGGCGGCGAGCTGTTCTGGAAGGCCAAGCCAGAGGTATCGTTCATCGATCGCGACGTGCTCATCGTCGATGACATCCTCGACGAAGGCCACACCCTCAGCGCCATCATCGAGTTCTGCAAGCACGCCGGTGCGCGCACGGTGCACACCGCGGTACTGATCGACAAGGAACACGACCGCAAGGCCAGCCCCGACCTCAAAGCCAACTATGTCGGTCTGCCTTGCATCGACCGATACATCTTCGGTTATGGCATGGACTACAAAGGTTACTGGCGCAACGCCAACGGCATTTTTGCCGTCAAAGGCATGTAACACGGCGCCAGCCTCACGGCCCTGGTACAGCATGCTAGAGTGCTCCTTCATGCCAAGGAGCCTTACATGCGTGCGATTCTCCCGTTCCTGCTGGCGGTCAGCCTGCCCCTGGCCGCCGCACCGATGCACAGCCAGTTCCTTCCGCCTGACGACCAGGCCTTGCGCCAGCAGGCGCCCACCGGCCAGCAATTGCTTCAGGTGACCGACTACGCCGTGGTGGTGGGTGCCCAGCGCCAGTCCGACCAACAGCCCATCCCCATCACCTCCACCTTGCAGGTGCGCCTGAAAGGCAAGCCATTGAGCAAGGGTGCCACCATCACCCAGGTGCTGTTGACCTTCGATGGAGAGGCCGCCAAAAGCCTGAAAAAGCCGGTGTACGACGAGAAAACCAAGACCCTTGGCCTGAACTACCCCGTCAGCGACTACAGGGTGATCATGGACCTGCTGCGCAACGAGACGGTGTATGTGCAGTTTCTGACCTACGGTAACGGCCATATCTGGGCTGACCTGCACACAGGTACCGTACGTACGCGTTGAGGCGCGCTGGCTGCGGGGGGTACACTGCCGGCCTTCGAAATCCCGTGATGGTCCAGTTGGAGTCGGCAATGCGTAAAGACAAGAAACAGGTAATCGGTGACGAAATCAGCGACGACTACGTCAAGTCGTTTCTTCAGTTTGAGCCGGCAGATGGTGTGACTTCGCCGTCGCTGCACAAGCTGGTTAAAGCCTACCGTGGCCTGCGCGTCGATGATTTCCAGCGTTTTGTGGGCTTCTTTGTGGCAGCCGGCCTGGACCTGGACGGCAAGGACGAGCACGGCAAGACCTTCGTTGAGCAGATCGCCGACCAGCGTAACGCGCCCGAATACATTGAGATTATCGACAACGCACGTGCGTAAGCGGAAGGGTTGGGGCTGCAACGCAGCCCCAGTCAGTAATCACGCGTAGTGCTTGGCCGCCGGGCTGTCTTCAGCCAGGTCCAATGCTGCGTCGTTGTCCGCGCTGATCTTGTGATACAGCGCCGCGTCGGTTGCCAGGGTCTTTTCCCGTGCCGGGAAGATTTCCTTGAGCTTGGCAGCCCATGCACCCTTGGCCTGGTCCGGGAAGCAGCGCTCGATCAGCTCAAGCATGATCGAGACCGTCACCGAAGCGCCAGGCGATGCGCCCAGCAGCGCTGCGAGGCTGCCGTCCTGCGCTGCCACCAGCTCGGTGCCGAACTGCAGCACGCCGCCTTTTTTTGGGTCTTTCTTGATGATCTGCACCCGTTGGCCGGCCACTTCCAGGCGCCAGTCTTCGGCCTTGGCGTGTGGGTAGAAGCGGCGCAATGACTCCAGGCGCTGCTCCATCGACTGCATCACTTCGCTGACCAGGTACTTGGTCAGGTCCATGTTGTCGCGGGCCACCGCCAGCATAGGGCCGATGTTGCCCATGCGCACCGACAGGGGCAGGTCCATCAGCGAGCCGTGCTTCAGGAACTTGGTGGTAAAGCCTGCATAGGGGCCGAACAGCAGGGATTTCTTGCCATCGACCACCCGGGTGTCGAGGTGCGGCACCGACATGGGCGGTGCGCCCACGGCAGCCTGGCTGTAGACCTTGGCCTGGTGCTGGCTGACGATCTCCGGGTTGTCGCAGCGCAGCCACTGGCCACTCACGGGGAAGCCGCCGAAGCCTTTGCTCTCTGGAATGCCGGAAGCCTGCAGCAGGGGCAGGGCAGCGCCACCTGCGCCCAGGAAGACGAAGCGCGCGTCCACCTCACGGCTACCACCGCTGTTGACGTCCTTGATGCTCACGGTCCAGCCGTCGCCGTTACGGCGCAGGCCCACCACCTTCTTGCAGTACTTGACCTGCGCGTCGGGCGCATCGCCCAGCAGCTTGAGCAGCTTGTTGGTCAGTGCGCCGAAGTTCACGTCGGTGCCCTTGAGCACACGGGTGGCGGCGATGTGCTGGTCGGCTGGGCGCCCCGGCATCATCAGCGGCATCCACTCGTTCATCACGGCCTTGTCTTCGGTGTATTCCATGTCGGCGAAGGCGTGGTGCTGCTTGAGCAGCTCGTAGCGCTTCTTGAGGAATGCGACACCCTTGTCACCCTCGACATAGCTCAGGTGCGGGACCGGGTTGACGAATGCGCGTGCCGGCCCGAAGTTGCCCTTTTTGCTCAAGTAGGCCCAGAACTGGCGGGACACCTCGAACTGGGTATTGATGTGCACCGCCTTCTTGATGTCGATGCTGCCATCGGCGGCCTGGGGCGTATAGTTGAGCTCGCACAGGCCAGCATGGCCGGTGCCTGCGTTGTTCCACGGGTTGGAACTCTCTGCGGCTCCAGAGTCCATCGCCTCGACGACCTCGAGCTTGAGGCCCGGGTCAAGCTCCTTGAGCAGTACGGCCAGGGTGGCACTCATGATGCCCGCGCCTACCAGTACTACATCAACCGATTCGTTCTGCGCCATTTACCGCGTCTCCACACTCTACAGCTACCTAATTGACAGCACGGCATACCGGGTTCGCCAGGATCGCCATGTCCGACTTTTCGCAGTTCTTGAAGCGTTCGCGGACACCGCCAGTCAGTCTTGGGGTTGCTACATTGAACCCTGTTTGCCATGGGTGCGGCAATTCGACTTATGGTCAAGGTGTCGTGCGTGCGATACGGAACGGCTCAGACACGCATCCGGGATGAGGGTTCTTGCCGCCTGTTCAGGGCTGTTCGGGACACATCTGCTGCTTTTGCACATGCCAGATTGTTCATTTGCTCGCCACACTCTTGTGAAGTAGTGAAAACCGTTTTTTCCACGCTCTTTTGGAGACGTGAACCTCAAAAGGGGACTGCGCGATGGCAACCCGCAGGTTCATGCAGTGTGAAGGGCCGGAAAAGCAGGCACGACAGCCGATGCAAGACCTGAGTGGAAGGCTCTCTGTGGGCGAGGCGGGTGAAGTTGCCGGGGTCAGACGGCGAGTGCGGGGCCCGATCAGGAGACGTCCTTATAATCGGGGGGAGATTATAGCGATGTCGCGGGGAGAAATGTCGTCAATTCGTGGTTTTATTGCAGCGTTTTTCAAGCTGCGAGGATGCGCTGATGCCAGGGGCGGCTTGCACGGTTGCAAACCCGGGCGCTGGCCGGCAGTTCGCGGCCCAGCCAGGCAAGGTGGATATCGTGAACCTGTACCCAGCCGCCGCCGCTGGGTAGCTGCCGGCATTGCATGAAGGCCAGGCATTTGCCCGTGCCGTCGAGCCGGGCGTAGGCGTTGCCGGGTTTACGTTGCAGTAGCAGGTTCCAGAGCGAAGCCATGGCAGGTGTCCTGTGCAGTGAGGCCTGGCGCAAGCATAAGGGGTAGCCGATTAAACGATTGTGACAGCGCGCACTGGCCTCGCATGCCGCTTGCAGGCCAGGCCCCGCCGCTAGGTATACTGTGCACCTTCGCCGCACTTTCTGGAGAAACGCGCATGTTGCAACGTCTGTTGTTCGGTTTGATCGCCGTAGCCAGCCTCAGCCTGGTCGGCTGTGCCCACAGTCCGCAACAACTCAGCCCACAACCCAAACTGACCGCGCCGCTTGCTCCGGTGGGCAATGGCCAGCCCGTGGTGGTGCGTGTGGTCGATGGCCGGCCGTCGCCGTCCCTGGGGACGCGCGGTGGCATGTACCCGGAAACCAGCACCATCAGCGTCAACGCCAATGACGTGGTGCCCAAGCTGCAGGCCCAAGCCGAAGCCGCCGTGCGCCTGCTGGGCTTTACCCCCACTTCTGGTGCAGGCAGTGCGCCGCAGCTGACCGTGACCCTGGCTGAGCTCAAATACCAGTCGCCCAAAGACAACCTGTACGTGACCGAAGCCACCATTGGCGCCACCTTCCGCGCCGATGTCACCAACAACGGCCGCCGCTACAGTGGCCGCTATGGTGCTTCGCTGGACCAGCGGTTTGGCATGGCCCCCAACCAGGACACCAACACCCAGCTGGTGGGCGATGTACTGAGCGATGCGCTGACCCGTCTGTTCAAGGACCCAAGCATCGGCCAGACGCTGGCGCGGTAATCTGTGGCTTCGCAGGCCCCCAACCGCTGCCCCCACACAGGGCAGCGGTTTTTTTGCCTCTGCGGTGCTCAGGCCGCTTCGATGTGAAAGTCCAGCACGCTGATACCGGTGCCGGTGTCCACCTCTGGCCAATGGTCATGCATGTGCCCGCCGAGGGCGCAGTAAACCAGCCACTGGCGATCTTGCACGTTGATGGCGAAACCGTCGATCAATGCCTGTTGCTCGTCGCTCTGAGCGACCAGATAGAGGCGGTCCTGGTTTTCGGCGTGCAGCATGAACGGGCTCCGGTTCGTTGAAAGGCCGACAGGGTGGCCTGTTCTGATGACGAACGCGTGACAGGTGAAATTAAATGAGGAGGGGGCGCGCGCTGCGCCCCACGCAGGGGATCAGGCTACAGGTGCCTGCTGCTTGACCTGATACTGGTTGCGCACCGGGGTCGCATACTGCAGCACCAGGTAAGGCTGCTGCTCGGGCGGGCAGGCATCCAGGCGGCGCTGCCACTCCTCTTTGGCCTTGGCCAGCTCGTCGGCCGGGAACACCTTATCGGCGCCGGGCACCTGCAGGGTATCGTCCTTGTCTGCCCACATCGCGTAGGCCAGGTAGTGCACCGGGAACAACCGGTAGCCGGCGAGAATCTGCCGGTCGACTGCTGCAGCCAGTTGCTTGGCGTCTTCGTGGTACTCGGTGACCGGCGCGGCAAAGTTGATGTGCACCCGGCCCTTGTAGCCGGTGATGCCCTTGGCGATGCTCTGGTCGTCCTCGCCTGGCGCCTTCTTGTAGGTGCCGGTGGTGGCCCGGATATACAGTTCGCGGGCCTTGGCCTGGTCGCAGGGGTCGTATTCGTAGCTGATCGAAACAGGCGTCAGGTTCAGGCTCTGGATGACCGCACCGAAGGCCTCGTCCTTGCGGCTCATGTGGAACATCTTGAGGATGGCCGAGTCGGTGCGATCATCACCGTCCTTGGCCCGGCCTTCGGCCTGGGCGATCCAGATCGAGGTGGCATCGTTGCGGATGGAGTGGTTGATGTAGGCCGAGAGCAACTGGTAGGCCGCCAGCTTCTCGCGGCGCCCGGTGATGGACCGGTGCACGATGAAGCTTTTGTTCAGGCGCATCATGTCGCTGACGAACGGCTTCTGCAGCAGGTTGTCGCCGATGGCAATGCGCGGGGTCGGCAGGCCAGCGTGGTACACCGCGTAATTGACGAAGGCCGGGTCCATGACGATGTCGCGATGGTTGGCCAGAAACAGATAGGCAGTGCCAGCCTTGAGTTGCTCGACCCCGGTATAGGTGACGCCATCGGTAGCACGGTCGATAGTCTGGTCGACGTAGTACTCCACCTTGTCCTGCAAGGTGGAAACGCAGGTCACACCGGCGAATTCCTTGCGCAGGCGCCGGGCGATCAGCGGTTTGAGCAACCAGCCGAAAGCGCCGGCCGCACGGGGGAAACGGAAGTGCGTGAGAATATCGAGAAATGCCGGGTCGCTGAACAGCCTTGCCAGCACGGCAGGGACCTCAGCGTCGTCGTAGGGTCGGATGGCATCGAATTCGCCCATCATGCTCTCTTGTTGGAAACGGCTAGGGTAATAAGGTAGGGGCGGGCTCCGAAAAACGGCTCGGACGCACACGGGCCCTGTAAACAGACCGGCAATTATACGCATAAGTCACCGCGGAGGCCCCGATGCTGGAAACCGACTTCTATGATTGCCCGTATTGTGGCGAGCGGGTGGAAACCACCGTCGACCTCTCGGCGGGTGATCAGGTTTACACTGAGGACTGCCAGGTGTGCTGCCAGCCGGTGATCTTCAGCTTGCAGGTGCACGATGACGAATGGATGCTCGATGTCAGACGTGAGGACGATGCGTGATGCGGCGTATCTACGAACCCGAAAACCTGCTTGAGGCGGAAATGCTGGCCGGTATGCTGGCCAGCGAGGGGGTGCGCGCACATCTGGTGGGCCGCGACCTGGTGGGCGCAGCCGGTGAATTGCCGATTCACGGTCTGCTGGGCCTGGCGGTGGACGATGAGCACGCCGAGTACGCACGGCAGTTGATCGATGCGTACAATGACGCCCAGCCGATGGTTGGCGACGAACCGGAGAGTTTCCCCGGTACCTTGATCTGCTAGGTTCAGAATTCCCCCATGTGTGGACGTTATGCCCTGTTTCGCTGGCCTCAGGCACTGGCCAGCCTGCCAGGCTTCCCGGTCGGTCACCCCGCCCAATGGAACATTTCGCCGGGTGCCTCGGTGCTCATCCAGCGCCAGCTCGAGGGTGGGCCGGAGGTGGCGAGGGTGCGCTGGGGCTTGACGCCCGCCTGGCTGACCGACCTGTCACGTACCCCTGCCCATGCCCGGGCCGAAACCCTGGCCGAACAGCCGATGTTCCGCGAAGCCTTTCGCCAGCGCCGCTGCCTGATGCCGGCCAACGGCTTTTACGAATGGCGTGGCAGCGTGCGCAAACGGCCCTACTGGCTAACGCCAGGCGAGGGGGCGTCGTTGTACTTCGCGGCCATCTGGGAGGCGTACCCGGTGCAAGGCCAGGTGTGGTTGAGTTGCGCGGTGGTGACGCAGGCCGCGGTGAACCAGCGCCGGCCCCTGATACTGGACGAAGCGGGGCGCGAAGCCTGGCTGGACCCGCTGACACCACTGAGCCGCCTGCAGGAATTGCTGGCGAGCCCGCCTGCGCCCCTGCGCGAGCGCGCCCTGGCCCATTTCGTCAACGACCCGAAGCTGGATGCCCCGGAATGCTTGACCCCGGCCTGATGCGGTCCAACGGTTCACGATCAGGTGGGCTGGTGTACACCCGTCGAGACCTGCGGCCGCGTCTACGTGGGTAAATTCTTACCTGCGGCTATGGCGGGCAACCCTTGAGTCATCCTAGGATACGGCGCATGTCGAAAGGGAGTGATTTCATGCGTAAAGGTTTAGTCGTCAGCCTGCTGAGTGCTGGCATCCTGCTAGCTGGTTGCCAGGCGGTGAACACCACCAGTGGCGGCTCCGTGGGTGTAGAGCGCAAGCAGTACATGTTCAGCATGCTGTCGCCCGATGAAGTGAACAAGATGTACGCCCAGTCTTATCAGCAGACACTGGGCGAGGCCTCCAGCAAAGGGCTGCTGGACAAGTCCAGCGCCGATGCCCGTCGCGTACAGGCCATTGCCAACCGCTTGATCGCCCAGGCCCCCAAGTTCCGGCCCGATGCCGCCCAGTGGAACTGGGAAGTCAACGTGATCAAGAGTGACGAACTCAACGCCAACTGCGGCCCGGGCGGCAAGATCATCGTCTACACCGGCCTGATCGATCAGCTCAACCTCAACGACGCCGAGATCGCCGCCGTGGTAGGCCACGAGATCGCCCACGCCCTGCGTGAACACAGCCGCGAGGCCATGTCCAAAGCCTACGGCGTGCAAATGGCCCGTTCCGGTGCCGGTGCCCTCCTGGGCCTCGGCCAGGACAGCATGGCCCTGGCCGACACCGTGGTGAACTACGCCATGACCCTGCCCAACAGCCGTGCCAACGAAAACGAAGCCGACCTGATCGGCCTTGAGTTGTCGGCCCGCGCCGGCTACGACCCTAACGCAGCCATCACCTTGTGGAACAAGATGAGCAAGGCTTCGGAAGGGGCGCCGCCTGAGTTCATGAGCACTCACCCCGCATCGGCCAGCCGCATTGCCTCGCTGCAGGCCGCCATTCCGAAGGTGATGCCGCTGTACCAGGCTGCTGCCAAGCCATAAAAACCGTGCAAGCCGCCCGCAGATGCCGGCGGCTTGCAGCCCCTTCAGCCCACCCAGCCGCTGGCCTTCATGGCCGAATACACCGCGACGATGGCCAGCACGAAGAACGCAGCCGCTGCCAGGCGGCGGATCAGCGTCAACGGCAGTTTGTCTGCAGCGAAGTTGCCCGCCAGCACTACGGGTACGTTGGCGATCAGCATGCCCAGCGTGGTGCCGACGATCACCATGATCAGGTGCGGGTATTGTGCGGCCAGCATCACCGTGGCCACTTGGGTCTTGTCACCGATTTCGGCCAGGAAGAAGGCGATGAGGGTGGTCAGGAACGGGCCGAAGCGGCGCGCCGGGTTCTCGTCGTCGTCCATCTTGTCCGGTACCAGTGTCCACAGTGCGGTGGCGGTGAAACTTGCGGCAAGGATCCAGTGCAGGGCGGCGTCGCTGAAGAAACTGCCAAACCACGCACCTACTGCGCCGGCCGCAGCATGGTTGGCCAGTGTGGCGGCAACGATACCGGCAATGATCGGCCACGGTTTACGAAAACGCGCGGCAAGAATGAGCGCAAGCAATTGCGTCTTGTCGCCGATTTCGGCAAGCGCAACGATGGCGGTGGGGACCAACAGAGATTCCAGCATCAGGATTCCTACGGGGGCGGGTCGACACGGCTATGACACGTACAGCCTTCCCGCCCCGGGTAAGGTGTGCGTGTCATAGGTCTTGTCAAACCCTGGATCTGTCTGCGCAGATCTGGCCATGCAAGGGTGCATGGTGGGTCGCACGCGCCATGGTCTGTGGACCAAGTGTGTTGACGCGTACCGGGCGAGCGGGTGGCTCGCGGGAGACTACTCCCCTAGGACGGAGCGGATTCTGCCTAGGCGAAACGGTTTCGGCAAGCGTTGTTTTCAGCCACGTGTCGCCTGATAAATCCGAAACCCATCCGCTTCGTCGCGTACCCGGCAGTTGCCCAGCGCCGCTTCGATCAGCGGTTGGTAGCGCAGAAAACTGTTGGCAACCAGGCGAATTTCGCCACCTTTTCGCAGGTGTTCGGCGGATTTTTTTAGCATGGTTTCCGAGGCGTGGTAGTCGGTGTGTACGCCGGTATGGAACGGTGGATTGCTCAGCACCAGGCTCAGGTCAAAAGGCGCTGCGTCGATCCCGTCACCCTGAATGACCTCGCCCTCAAGGCCATTGTCAGCCAGGGTCAGGCGGCTGGCGGCAACGGCAAAGGCGTCCACGTCCAGCAGTGTAAGGCGGCTTTGTGGATAGCGCCGTTTCACGGCAGCACCCAGCACGCCCGCACCACAACCGAAGTCCAGTACATGGCCGTCCGGCAGCCCATCGAGGTGCTTGAGCAACAGGGCGGTGCCCCGGTCCAGGCGGCCATGGCTGAACACGCCCGGCAGGCTGGTGACGCGCAAGGGGCCGTCTGGCAGGTCCAGCTCGAAACGTTGCGCCAGGCTTTCAAGCGGCTGCGCCTGGGGCGCCTGTTCGACGGTGACCTGCCAGAGCTGGCAGTGCCGGGCGCTGTCGAGCTTGCGAGGTTTGCCAAAGGCCTGCAACTGCCTGGATACGGCCTCGATACCCCCGCGTTTTTCCCCCACCACGTACAGTTCGCCGCCCGCCAACGGTGCAGCCAGCGCATTGAGCAGGTAGGCAGCCAGTTCGCGTGACTTGGGCAGGAACAGCACGGCCGCAGTGAACGCCACGGCCGGTGGTTCCACCCCGCAGTGGCTGCGCATTGCGTAACGGCTGGCCAAGGCTGCATGGTCGCCGGCGTGCCAGGTCCAGGCATGGGCTTCAGGCAACTGGCCGAGCAGGTTGTCAGCCGGTGCTCCGGCTATCAGCAGCGGGCCTTGGAACAGCTCTGCCTGGCGGAGCAACACTTGACTACGCGGGTCCATGGACGAGGCCTCCGGAAAAAGTGGCGCAGTGTACCAGAGGCGCCACGTTGGCTCAGCTGACCACTCGCCGCGCCTGCCCGGCGAAGAAGGCCTGAGCGTTTTCGGCCAGCTGCCCGACGACGCGCTGGCGGGCTTCCACCGCGCCCCAGGCGCTGTGGGGCGTGATGATCAGGCGTGGGATGCCGGGCTCGAGCAGTGGGTTGCCGTGAGCCGGCGGCTCGACGCTGAGCACGTCGGTAGCCGCCCCGCCCAGGTGGCCACTGCGCAGGGCATCGGCCAGCGCCTGCTCGTCGATCAAACCGCCTCGGGCAGTGTTCACCACCAGGGCGCCGGGCTTGAGCAGCGCCAGCTCGCGGGCACCGATCATGTGCCGGGTCTGTTCGTTGAGCGGGCAGTGCAAGGTCAGGGCATCGACCTGAGGCAGCAGCTCATCGAGCGGCAGGCGGTCGTTGCGGCTGGGTCGCCCGGGTATCTGCCCGCTCAGCACGCGCATGCCAAACGCCTCGGCCAGCCGCGCCACCGCGCCACCCAGCTCCCCATGGCCCAGCAGGCCGAGGGTTTTACCCTCCAGTTCGACGATGGGGAAGTCCAGCAGGCAGAACTGGCTGGCCTGGGCCCAGCGGCCTTCACGCACGGCCTGCTGGTAGTCGCACAGGCGGGTGGCCAGTGCCAGCAACAGGGCCAGGGTATGCTGGGCCACTGAAGGGGTGCCGTAGCCCTGGCAGTTGCAAACGGTGATGCCTTGCGCATGCGCAGCGGCCAGGTCGACGTTGTTGGTGCCCGTGGCAGCCACCAGAATCAGCTTCAGCTGCGGGTTGGCAGCCAGTGTTGCGGCATCCAGTACCACCTTGTTGCTGATGACCGCGGTTGCCCCTTGCAGGCGCTCTGCCACGTGCTCCGGGCGGGTGGCCGCGAACAGTTCGAAGGTGTCGAACTGCTGCTTCAGGGGCGAGAGGTCAAGGTCGCCAAGGTCCAGGGAGTGGTGGTCGAGAAACACGGCGTGACGCGGGCTGGGCATGGAGTTCTCCGGGGGCTGATCGCAGGCTTCAACCCAGTGTCCAGCCCCTTGCAACCGCCCGTCAACGCCCACCCCTCAACACCTGCGCCTGGCAAATCATTCCTTCGGCTGATTTGGCTGTCATATCGGCGCACTACAGTAACGTCCACACGTTTCCAGCCTGCTGCTCAATGAAAGGGATATTTATGTTGCAGACCCGCATCATCAAGCCCGCCGAGGGCGCCTATGCGTACCCGCTGCTGATCAAGCGCCTGCTGATGTCTGCAAGCCGCTACGAGAAAACCCGCGAAATCGTCTACCGGGACACCCTGCGCCTGACCTACCCGCAGCTCAACGAACGTATTGCACGGCTGGCCAACGTGCTGACCGCCGCCGGCGTGAAGGCCGGTGATACCGTGGCGGTGATGGACTGGGACAGCCACCGTTACCTGGAGTGCATGTTCGCCATTCCCATGATCGGGGCGGTGGTGCACACCATCAACGTGCGCCTGTCGCCCGAGCAGATCCTCTACACCATGAACCACGCCGAAGACCGCCTGGTGTTGGTCAACAGTGATTTTGCAGGCCTCTACCAGTCCATTGCCGGCCAATTGACCACGGTCGAGCGCACGGTACTGCTGACCGACGATGCGGCCAGCCAAGCCACGTTGCCGAGCATGGAGGGCGAATATGAACAACTGCTGGCCGCTGCCAGCCCGCACTACGACTTCCCCGATTTCGACGAAAACTCGGTGGCCACCACGTTCTACACCACCGGTACCACGGGCAACCCCAAGGGGGTGTATTTCACCCACCGGCAACTGGTGCTGCACACGCTGGCCGAAACGTCGGTAACCGGCAGTATCGACAGCGTGCGCCTGATCGGCAGCGATGACGTGTACATGCCGATAACCCCCATGTTCCATGTGCATGCCTGGGGCATCCCTTATGCCGCCACCATGCTGGGCATGAAGCAGGTGTACCCCGGCCGCTACGAGCCAGAAATGCTGGTCAGGCTGTGGCGTGAAGAACGGGTCACGTTCTCTCACTGCGTGCCTACCATCTTGCAGATGCTGCTGAACTGTCCAAGCGCCCAGGGGCAGCACTTTGGTGGCTGGAAGATCATCATTGGCGGCAGTGCCTTGAACCGCTCGTTGTACGAGGCTGCCCTGGCCCGCGGCATACAGCTCACGGCGGCGTATGGCATGTCCGAAACCTGCCCGCTGATTTCTGCGGCCCACCTCAACGATGAACTGCGTGCCGGCAGCGAAGATGAACGGGTCAGCTACCGCATCAAGGCCGGCGTGCCGGTGCCCTTGGTGGAAGCTGCCATTGTCGACGGCGAAGGCAAGTTCCTGCCTGCCGATGGCGAAACCCAGGGGGAGCTGGTACTGCGCGCACCCTGGCTGACCCAGGGCTACCTGAACGAACCCGAGAAGAGCGAGGCCCTGTGGCAAGGCGGCTGGCTGCACACGGGTGACGTCGCCACCCTCGACAGCATGGGTTTCATCGATATCCGCGACCGCATCAAGGATGTGATCAAGACGGGCGGCGAGTGGGTATCTTCGCTGGACCTCGAAGACCTGATCAGCCGGCACACGGCGGTTCGCGAGGTCGCTGTGGTCGGGGTGGCCGACCCACAGTGGGGGGAACGGCCATTCGCCCTGCTGGTACTCAGGGAAGGGCAGGCGGTCGATGCCAAGGCACTCAAAGACCATTTGAAGCCGTTCGTGGAGCAAGGGCAGATCAACAAGTGGGCCATTCCAAGCCAGATCGCCGTTGTTACTGAAATTCCCAAGACCAGTGTCGGCAAACTCGACAAGAAACGTATCCGCCAGGACATCGTCCAGTGGCAAGCCAGCAACAGTGCGTTTCTTTCCACCTTGTAACGGGGCGGTAACCGGGGTGCCTGCGGCAATCTGCCCGGGGGTAACCCGCGTGGCAGAGCGCCTGGCGCCTTGCCAAACGGCGCAAATGCGCCATCCTTGAGCACTGCCAGCCTGCACGCGGAGCAAACACCAGCGGGTCGGCGGCATGGAGCGCAAATCACACTTTAGAGGGATCAAGCGCCTGTGCCTTGCTGGCTATAGTCGGGGTCAGGGGCTTTTCGGGAGGGGAGGGTACGCAGGCGCACGCTTGCATGCCGGTCGTTCAGGCCATTCCTGAAGGGACTCACTGCCATAACAAAAAAGTACATGGAGTAGCGTCGATGAAATCTGCAAACCCGTTCTGGCGCAGGGCCAGGTTGCCCATGGCCGTCAGCCTTGCTTCCACGCTCGCCGGCCCAGCATTCGCAGTCAGCTTCAACATTGGTGAAATCGAAGGCCAGTTCGACTCGTCGCTCTCCATAGGCGCCAGCTGGTCGACCGCCAACCCCAACCGCAACCTCATCGGGGTCAACAACGGCGGCAAGGGCCTGTCGCAAACCTCTGACGATGGCCACCTGAACTTCAAGAAGGGCGAAACCTTCTCCAAGATCTTCAAGGGTATTCACGACCTGGAGCTCAAGTACGGCGACACCGGCATCTTTGTGCGCGGCAAGTACTGGTACGACTTTGAACTCAAGGACGAGCACCGCCAGTTCAAGGACATCAGTGATTCCAACCGCAAGGAGGGCGCCAAGTCGTCCGGTGCCGAACTGCTCGACGCCTTCGTCTACCACAACTACTCCATCGGCGACCAACCGGGCTCGGTGCGCCTGGGCAAGCAAGTGGTGAGCTGGGGCGAAAGCACCTTCATCGGCAGCGGTATCAACGCCATCAACCCCATCGACGTGTCGGCGTTTCGCCGGCCCGGGGCCGAGATCAAGGAAGGCCTGATCCCGGTCAACATGTTCTATATCTCCCAGAGCCTCACCGACAACCTGTCAGCCGAGGCGTTCTACCAGCTTGAGTGGGACCAGACGGTTGTCGACAACTGCGGCACCTTCTTCTCCCAGCCAGACATCATTGCCGACGGCTGCAACAATAACCTGCGCGTGCTCAACAGCAGTCGCACAGTGCCGGCAGCAGCCCGCCAGTTCCTGGCCACACGGGGTGTGAACATCAACGAGGAAGGGGTGATGGTGCGCCGGGGCGGCGACCGCGATGCCCGTGACAGCGGGCAGTTCGGTGTGGCCATGCGCTACATGTTCGAACCGCTGGACACCGAGTTCGGTGCCTACTTCATGAACTACCACAGCCGTGCGCCGATCTTCAGCGCCACCGGCGCATCCCCCTCGGTGTTCGCCGCCATCCCGACCCTGCCGGCGCAACTGCGCGCCCTGGCGCCGCTGATCGTTGCCGGCAACTCGCAGTACTTCGTGGAATACCCCGAAGACATCCGCCTGTATGGCCTGAGCTTCTCCACTACACTGCCCACCGGTACAGCGTGGAGTGGTGAACTCAGCTACCGCCCCAACGCACCGGTGCAGTTGAACACCACCGATATTCTGTTTGCCGGTGTACGCCCGCTGGGCGGCGCACTCAGTAATGCTTCGCTGCTTACCGGCACCCCGGGCCAGGACCTGCATGGCTATCGCCGCAAGGAAGTCACCCAGTTCCAGACTACCCTCACGCACTTCTTCGACCAGGTGATGGGCGCCAGCCGCATGACCGTGGTGGGTGAGGTGGGCGTGACCCACGTCGGTGGCCTGGAGAGCGCCTACGACACCCGCTATGGCCGCGACCCGGTTTACGGCCCAGGCCCACTGCCTTCTACCGGTGGCGCCAATACCTGCCAGGCACTCAACGCCAGCACCATCGCCGGTGCCGGGCCGGGCAGCTCCACGGCCAACCTGAACCGCAAGTGTGAAAACGACGGCTACACCACCCGCACTTCCTGGGGTTACCGCGCCCGCGTGATCTGGGATTACCCGGACGTGTTCGCCGGGGTCAACCTCAAGCCCAGCGTGGCCTGGTCCCATGATGTGTCCGGTTACTCGCCAGGCCCGGGCGGCAACTTCGAGGAAGGCCGCAAGGCAGTCAGCCTGGGGCTGGACGCCGAGTACCAGAACACCTACACCGCCAGCCTCTCGTACACCAATTTCTTCGACGGCAAGTACACCACCGTGGATGATCGCGACTTCGTCGCCCTCAGCTTCGGCGTGAACTTCTAAGCAAACAGATCCAGGACGACATGACATGAACAAGACCAGAAGTCTGCTGCAAGCCGGTGTGCTGGGCCTGTCCCTGCTGGCGACCAGCGTGATGGCAGCGGTGTCTGCGGATGAGGCGGCGAAGCTGGGCAGCACCCTGACGCCAATGGGTGCGGAAAAAGCCGGCAATGCCGATGGCTCCATCGGCCCCTGGCAGCCGCTGGCCAAAACCGCCGGCAGCGTCGACGGCAAGGGTTTCCTTGCCGACCCTTACGGCAGCGAAAAACCCCTGTTCACCATCACCGCGCAGAATGCCGACCAGTACAAGGACAAGCTCTCACCCGGCCAGTTGGCCATGTTCAAGCGATACCCGGACACCTACAGAATTCCGGTTTTCAAAACCCACCGGGGGGCAACTGTACCCGCTGATGTGTTCGCAGCCATCAAGGAGAACGCCACCAAAGCCACCCTGGCTGAGGGCGGCAACGGGCTGAAAGACTTCCGCACGGCAGTGCCGTTCCCCATTCCGAAAACCGGGTTGGAGGTGATCTGGAACCACATTACCCGCTACCGTGGCGGCAGCGTCAGCCGGCAGGTGATCCAGGCGACGCCGCAGCAGAACGGCTCCTTCAACCCCGTGTATTTCTCTGACCAGTTCGTGTTCCGCGACCGGATGAAGGATTACGACCCGAACAACCCGGGCAACATCCTGTTCTACTTCAAACAGGAAGTGACGGCTCCGGCGCGTTTGGCTGGCACCGTGTTGCTGGTACACGAAACCCTCGACCAGGTGAAGGAGCCGCGCAAGGCCTGGATCTACAACGCCGGGCAACGCCGCGTACGTCAGGCACCGCAGGTGTCGTACGACGGGCCGGGTACTGCGGCCGATGGCCTGCGCACCTCAGATAACCTCGACATGTACAACGGTGCCCCGGACCGCTACGACTGGAAGCTCGAGGGCAAGAAGGAGCTGTACATTGCCTCCAACGCCTTCAAACTCGATGACCCCAAGCTGAAGTACAGCGATATCGTCAAGGCCGGGCACATCAACCAGGACTTGGCCCGTTACGAGTTGCGTCGGGTGTGGCATGTGGTTGCCACCCTCAAGCCTGGCCAGCGGCACATTTATGCCAAGCGTGACTTCTACATCGACGAAGACACCTGGCAGGCCGCCGTGATCGACCAGTACGACGGCCGTGGCCAGCTGTGGCGCGTGTCCGAGGCCCACGCCCAGCCGTACTACAACGTGGAGGTGCCGTGGATCACCCTGGAGGCCATCTACGACCTGCAATCGGGCAGGTACCTGGCCTTGGGCATGAAGAACGAAGAGAAGCGTGCATACGACTTCGGCTTCACCGCCAGCAAAGCGGACTTCCAACCCGCAGCACTGCGCCAGTCCGGCATCCGTTAATCCGTAGCCAAGCGGGGCGATGTAGGCGCGAGCACAGCTCGCGATGGGGCGCAAAGCGCCCCCAGCCCCCCAATAAACCCGCTGAATATCCCACCAAACCCCCGCCTTAGCCTCTGTCCATCGCCGTTGTTGCTTTTTGTCGTAGTCTTTTCCCCAGTATTCGCCCCCCCTTTGCCTTCAAATACGCGACGTTAACCGCTAGTCTCGCAAACACCGCTATCGCCGTATTCTTCCAACCAGAACGAGCCGGCCATGTCAGACCTGTCCCGTACGAACGGATTCGCCAGCCAGGCCATCGGCCTGCTGGACGGGCGTTTCTTCCGGCCACCCTTGCCCGATGGCCATGTCGCTCGCCAGCGTCTGTGCCAACGCTTGCACGCGGGGCTGGGTGGGCGCTTGCTGCTGGTCAGTGCACCTGCGGGGTTTGGCAAAAGCTGCCTCGCCATCGAGTTCTGCGAGGCGCTACCGGCCCATTGGCGTAGCCTGTGGCTGGGCTTGAGCCCGCGTGATGCCGACCCGGGTCGCTTCCTCGAACGCCTGCTTGAGGGCCTGCAACAACACTGCCCGGCTGTGGGCGGGCAGGCCATGGGTTTGTTGAAGATGCGCCAGCGTCATCAGCCGTTCGCCTTTGAGCAATGGCTCGACAGCCTGGTCGATGAGCTTGCGCTGTATTTCCAGGCTGATACGCCATTGCTGCTGGTGCTGGATGACTACCATCTGGCCCAGGGGCCTGTGCTCGATGGTTGCCTGCAGTTCTTCGTCAACCACCTGCCTGCTGGCCTGGTGCTGCTGGTCACCAGCCGACAGCGGCCTGACTGGCACCTGGCTCGCCTGCGCCTGTCACGGCAATTGGCCGAGTTGAGCGAACAAGACCTGCGCCTGACCGTGGATGAAGCCCTGGCGGTTATCGGCCGCAAGCCCACCAGCCTGCGCGGCCAGGCACTGGACAACCTGATCCAGCGCAGTGATGGCTGGGTGGCGGGCCTGCGCTTCTGGCAACTGGCTGCCAGTGAGTCGGCTGACGACCAGGCCTTGCCCCAGGCACTGCATGGCGGGGAAGGGCTGATCCGTGACTATCTGCTCGAAGAGGTCATCGACATGCTGCCTGCCGACGTGCAGGCCTTTCTCGATGAAACTGCTTGCCAGGAACGGTTCTGCGCGCCCCTGTGCGATGCACTACGGGTACGGAATGACAGCGCCGCCATCCTGGGTTTTCTGCAAGCGCACCAGGTATTTCTGGTGCCCCTGGACGAACACGGCCGCTGGTTCCGCTATCACCACCTGTTTTCCGACCTGTTGCGCAGCCGTCAGCAAAGCGAGCCGCTGGCTGGCCGGCACCTGCGCGCCTGCCGTTGGTTCCAGGCCCAGGGTTTGCTGGACGAAGCCGTAGAGCAGGCGCTGCGCGGCGGGCACCTGGATGTGGCGGCCGACCTTGTGCAAAGCCTTTCAGAAGAACAACTGCTGGCCGAACAGAACGTCGGCATGCTGTTGCGCTGGAAGATGGACCTGCCCGACAGCCTGCTGATCAGTACCCCTCGGTTGATCGTGCTGTACAGCTGGGCACTGGGCCTTGCCTGCCAGCTGGACGCGGCCGAGGAACTGGCCGGCTACCTCAGCCGCTTTCTGCCCGCGCCCTCTGCCAGCGCGCAGAAATCCATGCTGGCGCAATGGCTGGCACTCAGTGGCGTGATCGCCCGGGGCCGCGGTGATCGCGAGCGAACCCTGGCTTACTGCAGCGAAGCGCTGCACAGCCTGCCTTGCAAGCGTTACGGCCAGCGCCTGGTATGCCTGTCCACCTTGTCCAACCTGGCCATTGCCGAGGGTGACTTCTGGCGTGCCCGCGGCTGGAACCGCGAAGCGCTCGAGCTGGCCCAGCGGGTCGGCAACCCGTTGTTCGAAGCATTGGCCCACTACGACCGTGCGCGCGTGCTGCACGCCCGTGGCGAGGTGCTGCGTGCGCTCGATGAAGTGCGTCAGGGCCTGCAGCGCCTGCAAGGGCTTTCGGCACAACGCCTGTATGCCATTCGCGCACGTCTAACCCTGTACGACGGCTACCTGCAGGTGTCGCGCCTGAACCCCGTGCAGGGCCGTGCCCGCTTGCGCGCGGGCCTTGGTGAAGCCCGCGCCTGCCGCGACATCAGCGTGCTCATCGGCCATTGCGTAATTGCCACCCTCGACGGGCGTGAAGGGCATTTTGCCGAAGCGTTTGCCGAACTGGCCGAAGCAGAGCGCCTGATGCATATCTGGGACGTGCCGCCTGTGTACTACCTGGCCATGATCACCTTGGTGAAATGCGAGCTATGGCTGGCACAAGGGCGCACAGACCTGGCCGAGTCCTGGCTGCAGCGCCTGGGCCAGACCTATGGGGGGGAACAATCGGCCCTGGCCCCCGAGTTCCACCCCTTGTTGCCGTGCCATGTGGCGTTGCAGCAGGCATGGCTGGACCGCAGCCGTGCGCGCTGTGAGGAGGCCGCGCAGCGCCTGGAGGCACTGGTCGCTCGCGGCCAGCGCTGTGGCGGCATGATGCTCACGGTCAGTGCGCTGGCGCAGTTGCTGGCGCTGTTGTTGGGTACTGGCCAAGCCGGCAAGGCCGCGCAATGGCTGCCGGGTTTGCTGGAAGCTGCGCGTGGCGGGGTACTGCAGCCTTTTCAGGTACTGCTCGAACAGCACCCGCAGTGGCTGGCCGAGCAGTTGCAGGGGCATGCCAGCTGCCCGGTCCAGGGCGAACTGCTGCAGCGCCTGCCAAAAGTTGCCAGTACCGGCGCCTCTGGCATGGAGGCCTTGAGCGGCCGCGAGCTGGCGGTGCTCGAGCTGATCGCTCAAGGCTGGTCTAACCAACAGATCAGCGAGCGCTTGTTCATTTCGCTGCACACCGTCAAAACCCACGCCAGCCATATCAACAGCAAGCTGGGTGTGGAGCGCCGTACCCAGGCCGTGGCCAGGGCAAAATCCCTCGGCTTGCTGGCGTGACGCTGGCCCAGCGGGCGGCTGCTCGCTAAAATGCTGGCTTGGGGCCAGCCTGCAGGAACGCAGCTGCCCGCTTTCATCTTTTCCGAGCAGCTGCCGATACAGCGATCGGTGGCATCGCCTCGCGCGGTTTTTCCCATTATTCCAAGGCAGGTCGTGTTGATGCTGCAGTTCGGGCAAAAGAGCTTTCTGATCGTCGACGACTTCACCGACTTCCGCACCTCGACCCGCTCCATGTTGCGCGAGCTGGGCGTGCGGGACGTCGATACCGCCGACAGTGGCGAGCAGGCATTGCGGATGTGCGCGCAGAAGCGCTACGACTTCATCCTGCAGGATTTTCACCTGGGCGATGGCAAGAAGAACGGCCAGCAGGTGCTTGAAGACCTGATCATCGACAAGCACATCAGCCATGAATGCGTGTTCATCATGGTGACGGCCGAAAGCAGCCAGGCCATTGTGCTCAGCGCCATCGAGCATGAGCCGGACGCCTACCTGACCAAGCCCTTCAACCGCGTTGGCCTGGCCCAGCGGGTCGAGAAACTGTACCAGCGCAAAACCTTGCTCAAGCCCATCCTCCAGGCACTGGACCGCAATCGCCCTGGTGAGGTGCTGGCGGCCTGCGCAGAGCTGTGCAAAAAAGACCCGCGCCTGGCGCCGCTATGCCTGCGCTACCGGGCCGATGCGTTACGCAACCTCAACCGGTTCGAAGAGCTGGAGAAGTTTCTCAAGGCCATCCTGGCCAGCCGCCCCCAGCCCTGGGTGTACGCCGCATTGGGCAGCCTGATGCACAAGCGTGGGCAGAATGCCCAGGCGCAAGCGGTGTATGAACAAGCGCTCAAGGCGTTCCCCATCATGCCAGCCCTGTACGACGGCATTGCCGAAGTGCTGGTAGCCCAGGGCGAAACCAAACGCGCCCAGGGCCTGCTGGAAGAGGCCGTGCGCCTGTCACCGCTGTCTGTAAGGCGCCAGGCGACGCTGGGCAAGCTGGCACTGGCCAACGAAGACTTCGACAGCGCTTCCAAGGCCTTCCGCCACGCCGTCACCCAGGGGCAAAGCTCGCGTTACAAAGACGCCGAGAACAACCTGGGCCTGGCCCAGGCACTGATGAGCCGCAACGCCGGGTTTGGTCTGGATGCCCGTACCCGTGTCGAGATCAACACCACCCTCAGTGAAGTGGCCAAGGAAAACCCTGAAGACCAGGGTTTGCAGGTTCGAGCGCGGATGATGAAGGCCGCCAGCCTGCAGCAGGCCGGTGACCCTGAAACCGCTGCCAAGCTGACGGAGCAGGCGGTGTTGCGTCTGGAAAAGATGAACCAGTTCTTCTCGGTGGATGCTGCCCTCACGGTTGCCCGGCAGTTGCAGGCCATGGGTCAGGATGCAGCGGCCACCGTGGTGCTCAGGAACTGTGTGGAGAGTTATGGCGACGACCCCAAGGTCATGGAAAAAGTGGGCAAGCTGACCGACGACCCAAGCGTGCTCAACGCCATTACCGAAGCCGTCACGCTCAACCGTCAGGGCGTGCGCAGTTACCAGGGAGGTCAGCTTGGCGAGGCGTTGCAGATGTTCCGCAAGGCACTGGGCCTGCAGCCCAAAAACATCAGCATCGCCCTCAACACCGCCCAGGCGCTGCTGCGCATCGGCGGTGAAAATCCTCAGCCTGCGATCATGCAGGAGTGCCGTGACGCCTTGACCAGCGTGGCCGGCATCCCTGCCAGCGATAACCGCTATGACCGCTACCGCAAACTGCATACCCGGGTGTTCGGCGCATGAATCAAGACAATCAGGGGCTGGATTTTTCCACGGTGATCGCCTCCACCGTGCACGACCTGAAAAATTCGCTCTCCGCGCTGATCCAGTCCCACAGCCAGTGGGTACAGCGCCTGCCCGAGGAACTGCGTGGCGGCGTGGAGCAGGGCGTGATGGAGCACGAGTTCCGTCACCTCAATGGCATGCTCGTGCAACTGCTGGGGCTTTATAAGCTGGGCGTCAACCAGCTGCCTGTGTGCCCCGACTACCACGAGCTGGACGACTTCATCGAAGCCCAGCTGGCGGCTCACGAGGAGGTGCTGCAGCACAATGCCATTCAGGCAAGCTGGCGCATCGACACCGATAACCCGCTGGGCTTCTTCGACCGCGAGCTGGTGGCATCGGTAATCGCCAACGTGATCACCAACGCCACGCGCTTCGCCGAGCAGGCGCTGTTGATTACCATCGAGGAAGCGGACAACCAGTTGGCCATCTGCGTGAACGATGACGGCCCGGGCTACCCACAGCGCATGATCGACCGGCAGCAGGAGTACATCCAGGGCATCGATTCCAACAGTGGCAGCACGGGGCTGGGCCTTTACTTTGCTGCACGCATTGCCGCCTTGCATGAAAGCAACGGGGTGCAGGGGCGGATCGAGATCTCCAACGGGGGCGAGTTGGGCGGCGGGTTGTTCAAACTGTTCCTGCCGTGATGAAGACTCCTTCATGGAATTTTCCTTTACCGGGGCACTCCAACCCTGGCATAGAGCCGTTTCAGATCTACCGCCTTCACGACTTACAGTAGGAGCTTGCCCATGTTCAACATGCGTCGCCTGATTATCGTCGGAACTGCCGCTGCCATGATGGCCGGCTGTGCTGGCCAGAACCCCTACGAGAACCAGGGGCAAGGCTCCGGTGGCATGAGCAAGACCGCCAAGTACGGTGGCCTGGGTGCGCTGGCAGGTGCCGTTGCGGGTGCTGCCATCGACCATAACCACCGTGGCAAGGGCGCACTGATCGGTGCCGCCGCCATTGGCGCCGCAGCTGCCGGCTATGGCTATTACGCAGACAAGCAGGAAGCCGAACTGCGCGAGAAAATGGCCAACACCGGGGTGGAAGTTCAGCGCCAGGGTGACCAGATCAAGCTGATCATGCCGGGCAACATTACCTTCGCCACCGATTCGGCCAACATTTCCCCAAGCTTCTATGCGCCGCTGAACAACCTGGCAGGCTCGTTCAAGCAATTCAACCAGAACACCATCGAAGTGGTCGGCTTCACTGACAGCACCGGTAGCCGCCAGCACAACATGGACCTGTCCCAGCGCCGTGCGCAGGCGGTCAGTACCTACCTGACTTCCCAGGGCGTCGATGCTTCGCGGGTGTCGGTGCGTGGTATGGGCCCGGACCAGCCGATTGCCAGCAACGCCGATGCCAATGGCCGCGCGCAGAACCGCCGTGTGGAAGTGAACCTCAAGCCAATCCCCGGTCAGCAGTACGACCAGCAACAAGGCCAGGTACAGCAGTACCCTTGATGCTGTTAGGCAGTAAGGGGCTGCGCTGTCGCCCGGCAAGTTGAAGTCGGCAAGCAAGGCGCGGTCCCTTGTGGGAGCGGCGGTGCGGCGATCCGATTTACCCGCGAAGCATCCAGCGCGGAGCATGGCACCGGCTCCGCCGGTGTTCGCGGCTAAAGCCGCTCCCACAGGTCCTGTCAGATCAGCTTGCTACGTGCAGCTCCATGAGCTTGCGATGGGCCGCAAAGCGGCCCCAACCGCCTCAGCCCACCTCACTGGCCTGTATGGCCGTCAACGCGATGGTATGCACAATATCGTCAACCTGCGCGCCACGCGGCAGGTCATTCACCGGCTTGCGCAACCCCTGCAACATTGGCCCCAGGCTCACACCGTCGGTGCTGCGTTGCACAGCCTTGTGGGTGGTGTTGCCGGTGTTCAGATCTGGGAATACGAACACCGTCGCCCGCCCAGCTACCTGGCTGCCCGGTGCCAGGTCCCGGGCAATCGCCGGGTTGACCGCAGCGTCGTATTGCAACGGCCCATCAATCAACAGTTCTCTGGCCGCGTCCTGGGCAATGCGTGTGGCTTCACGCACCTTGTCCACTTCTTCGTCACTGGCCGAGTCGCTTGAATAGCTGATCATCGCCACTCGCGGCGCAATGCCAAACGACTGGGCCGATGCTGCACTCTGCCGGGCGATCTCTGCCAGTTCCGCAGCGCTGGGGTGTGGGTTCATCACACAATCGCCGTATACCAGCACCTGCTCGGGGAACAGCATGAAGAACACCGAGGAAACCAGGCTGGCACCCGGGGCCGTCTTGATCAGTTGCAGGGCCGGGCGAATGGTGTTGGCGGTGGAGTGCACCAGGCCAGAAACCAGGCCATCCACTTCGCCAAGGGCCAGCATCATGGTGCCGATGACCACCGGGTCTTCAAGCTGCTGTTCCGCCATTGGCGCGTTGAGGTTCTTGCTGTTGCGCAGCGCCACCATGGGGTCCACGTAACGGCCACGGATCAGCTCCGGGTCCAGCACTTCCAGGCCATCGGGCAAGGTGATGCCCTGGGCGCGTGCCACGGCGTCCACCTCGTCGGGCTTGGCCAGCAGCACGCAGCGGGCGATACCACGGGCCTGGCAGATAGCCGCCGCCTGTACCAGCAACGGCTCGGCGCCCTCGGGCAGCACGATCCGCTTGTTGGCCTGTTGCGCCCGTTGGATCAACTGGTAGCGGAACACCGCTGGCGACAGACGCAGTTCCCGAGGGGTGCCGCAACGCTGGTGCAGCCAGGCTGCGTCGAGGTGGCTGGCAACGAAGTCGGTGATGAATTCGGCACGCTCGCGGTCGTCCACCGGGATTTCCCGGTTCAGCGAATTTAGGCGGTTGGCGGTGTCGTAGGAGCCGGTGCTCACCGACAGGATCGGCAGCCCGGCCTGCAGCGCGCCCCGGCACAGGCCAAGGATGCGAGCGTCCGGCTTGCTGTCGCTGGTCAGCAGCAACCCGGCCAGAGGCACGCCGTTGATGGCAGCCAGGCTGACGGCCAGGATGATGTCGTCGCGGTCGCCGGGTGTGACCACCAGCGTACCCGGCGTGAGCAGCGGCACGGTGTTGGCCACGGTACGCGCGCAGATGATGATCTTGCTCATGCGCCGTTGTTCGTAGTCGCCGGCGTTGAGAACCTGGGCGCCCAGCAGGTCAGCCACGTCGCGGGTACGCGGGGCGTTCAGTTCGGGCTGGTAAGGGATGCAGCCCAGCAGGCGGAAGTCGTCGCCACGCAACAGTGGCGAGTGCTCGCGAAGGCGGGTGGAGAACGCCGCCATGCTTTCATCGGTGCGTACCTTGTTGAGGATGACGCCGAGCACTTTCGGGTCCCGTGGGCCCCCGAACAGCTGAGCCTGCAGCTCGACCCGGCCAGACAGCTCGCTGAGCACTTCATGCTCGGCGGCCGACACCAGAATCACCTCGGCATCCAGGCTTTTGGCCAGGTGCAGGTTCACCCGCGCGGCGTAGCTGGCATGACGGGTAGGCACCATGCCTTCGACCACCACCACGTCGTTACCGATGCAGGCTTGCCGATACAAGGTAATGATGCCTTCAAGCAATTCGTCCAGCTGGCCATCGCCCAGCATGCGCTCCACCTGCCCCAGGCTCATGGGCGTGGGGGGCTTGATGCCATGGGTGCGGGCAACCAGCTCGGTGGACCTCTCCGGGCCCGTGTCGCCTGGGTGCGGCTGGGCGATCGGTTTGAAGAACCCGACCTTCAACCCGGCGCGCTCCAGGGTGCGGATCAGGCCCAGGCTGATGGAGGTAAGGCCGACGCCGAAGTCGGTTGGCGCTATGAAAAAAGTCTGCATGCGTGCTTCTCGAGATAAGCGGTGCAATGAATCAACGGTCAAGGGTAGCGCTATCGGTTGCCGGTGCGCACCCGTTGCACATCAATGCCGGGTGCTGATGCAGCGCAATGATCCGACTGGTGGACCGTTGCTCGTCTGCAGGGCGTTCGCATTCGGGCGATGGCTTGGTTACACTTGCCCGTTCTACATTCTTTTGCAGAAGGTCTTGCCCCATGCTGATCGCCGCCAACAAGGCAGTCTCCATCGACTATACCCTGACCAACGACGCCGGGGAGACCATCGACAGCTCCGCCGGTGGCGCGCCGCTGGTTTACCTGCACGGTGCCGGCAACATCATCCCAGGCCTGGAAAAGGCCCTGGAAGGCAAGCAGGCCGGTGACGAGCTGAACGTCGCCATCGAGCCGGAAGACGCCTACGGCGAGTACCTCGCCGAGCTGGTAAGCACCCTGAACCGCAGCATGTTCGAAGGCGTTGACCAGTTGGAAGTGGGCATGCAGTTCCACGCTTCTGCGCCCGATGGCCAGATGCAGATCGTCACCATCCGCGACATCGACGGCGATGACGTCACCGTTGATGGCAACCACCCACTGGCTGGCCAGCGCCTGAACTTCCAGGTCAAGGTCGTCGAAGTGCGTGACGCCACCGAGGAAGAAGTTGCCCACCGTCACATCCACGGTGAAGGTGGCCATCACCACTGATTTTCTGCGCTAAGCTCAGAGAGTCGCCAGGCGCTCGGGCAAACCGTTCGGCCTTCCCCAGGGAAGCGGGCGGTTTGGACGAGCGCCTTTTTAGTGGGCGCAATTTGCCTGCGGGGTTGTCGGCATCCTGAGAGGGGGTTTCATCATGAGTGCATTTCACGACCTGAAGTTGAACGCGCTGAACGGGGGTGAGCTGCCCCTGGCGCCTTTCAAAGGCCAAGTGGTGCTGGTGGTTAACGTCGCCTCCAAATGTGGCCTGACGCCTCAGTACAAAGCGTTGGAGAATCTCTACCAGGATTACCGTGACCGCGGTTTCAACGTACTTGGCCTGCCGTGCAACCAGTTTGCCGGGCAGGAGCCGGGCACTGACAAGGACATTCAGGACTTCTGCAGCCTTAACTACGGGGTGAACTTCCCGCTGGGTGCCAAACTGGAAGTCAACGGGCCGCAGCGCCATGCGCTGTATCGGCTGTTGGCAGGCGAGGGGGCCGAGTTCCCGGGTGACATCACCTGGAATTTCGAGAAGTTTCTGGTGGGCAAGGATGGGCGGGTACTGGCGCGCTTTTCACCGCGCACGGCGCCGGATGACCCGGCAGTGGTGCAGGCGATAGAGAAAGCGTTGGGCTGATTGCCGGGGGTGTGTGGGCGGTATGAGGGGCGCCGTTTGCACGGCGTATCGCCAGCAGGCTGCCGCCAACCGGGTGCGCGCATGCAGGTAGGCTGCCTTGTTGCTGGCAAGCGTTGTGAAGGTGGCTTTCGAACTGCTCGACGATGGCCGGCCAGCCCTGGTGGCTGGCATGCTGGCGGGCATTGAGGCGCACGCGGCGCAGGGTTTCTTCTTCTTCCAGTAACCAGCAGGCAGCATCCATGAAGGCTGCCTGGTCACCTGGCATGGCCAGCGCCCCGCTGTGACCGTGGCGGATATGCTGGGCGGCGGCGGCCTCGTCGTAAGCGACCACAGCCAGGCCTGAGGCCATGGCTTCGAGTACCACATTGCCAAAGGTTTCGGTCAGGCTGGGGAACAGGAACAGGTCGCCACTGGCGTAATGCTCGGCCAGCGCTTCGCCGCGCTGGGCACCGCAGAATATGGCATCAGGCATTTGCTGCTGCAGCGCAGCGCGCTGCGGCCCATCCCCCACCACGATCAGGCGTAGACGGCATTGGGGGTGCGCCTGCTGCAAGGCGTGCATGCTTGGCGCCAGCAGGCCCAGGTTCTTTTCCACTGCCAGCCGGCCCACATGCAGCACGGCGATGTCTTCCGGGCCCAACCCCCAGCCGGCGCGCAGGGCCTGGTTGCGCCGGGCGGGGTGAAACAGGCCGGCATCCACCCCGCGCGCCAGCAATGCCAGGCGCTCGAACCCGCGGCGCTCCAGCTCCAGGCGCTGGCTGAGGCTAGGGACCAGGGTAACCGCGGTGCGCCGGTGGAACCAGCGCAGGTAATGGGTGAGCAGGCGTGCCAGCAGGCCCAGGCCATACTGGCCCGAGTACTGCGGGAAGTTGGTATGAAACCCGCTGACCACCGCGACCCCCAGACGCCTGGCGGCGCGCAGGGCACTGAGCCCCAGCGGCCCCTCGGTGGCGATGTACAGCACATCCGGGCGTTCTCGGCGCCAGCGGCGCAACAGCCTGTGCATCGACACCTCGCCCCATTGCAGCCCGGGGTAGCCAGGTAGCGCCCAGCCCCTGCACAGCACCACTGCGGGGTTGCTCTCTGCCGCCCCGTCACCGGCCTGCCGGGGGCGCACTACCGTCACCTTGTGGCCCCGCTGGCACAGCCCCTCGCTAAGGCGGCCAAGGGTGTTGGCCACGCCGTTGATCTCGGGTGGGAAGGTTTCGCTGACCAGGACGATATGCAGGGCGGGTGTGTTCATGAAGAAAGTTTCCGCCGGCAGGGTTGCGCCAATGTGACGTGAACATGACGTAAAGATGACGCCTGTTTTGTGCCACTTCATTTTTATGAAATATTGCTGGCCTGACGCTCAAGACCCTGCCGCGCCCGCCGATTAAAGGGGTATTCGCCCTTACGCTCCAGGAGAGCGGTGATGTTCAACAACAAGCTCAAGCAAGAAATTCGTCAACTGCGGGAAGACCTCATGACGGTCGAGCAGATCAAGAGCAGCCTCGACAGCGAGATGCTGGTCCTGCAGCTCGACCCTAACGGGCGAATTGAAATGGTCAACGGCAACTTCGAGAGCGAAATGCTCTACCGTGCCGACCAGTTGCTGGGGCGCAATATCGAAGACATCGTGCCCACCCACGTCAAGTCGCTGGATTTCTACAAGCGGCTGAAGACCGCCATCAGCCGTGGCGAGCACCTTCACGGTGCGGTACGCCTTCTGCGTGGCGATGGTCAGGAAGCCTGGCTGCGTTCAATCCTGCAGCCCGTGAAAGGCATCGATGGGCGCATCAAGTATTTCTCACTGCATTCAAGCGACCTTACCCGCACCATCGTCACCTCCCGCGAGCATGAGAGCCTGATCAAGGCACTGATGCGTTCTACGGCGGTGATCGAGTTCGACCTCGACGGCAACATCCTCACGGCCAACGACCGCTTTCTGTCTGCGGTGGGGTACCGCCTGGACCAGATTCGCGGCAAGCATCACCGCATCTTCTGCGAACCTGAAGAAGCCAACTCCACGGCCTACCAGGCGTTCTGGGACAAGCTGCGCCGTGGCGAGTACATTGCCGAGCGCTTCAAGCGCATCGATGCTCACGGGCGGGTGATCTGGCTGGAGGCGTCCTACAACCCCATCTTCAATGCCCACGATGAGCTGTACAAGGTGGTGAAGTTCGCCACTGTGATCACCGACCAGGTCAACCAGGAGCAGGCGGTGGCCAGTGCTGCTGATGTGGCCTACAACACCTCGCGCGACACCGACGACAGTGCGCGCAGGGCCACCGACGTGGTCACCCAGTCCGTCAGTGTGATGCGTGGGCTTGAGGCATCCATGCAACAGGCCGCCGAAGGTATCCAGGCGCTGGACACGCAGTCGCGGGTGATCGGCTCGATCATCAAGACCATCAGCGATATCGCTGGGCAGACCAACCTGCTGGCGCTCAACGCTGCCATCGAAGCAGCCCGTGCAGGCGAGCAGGGCCGTGGTTTTGCCGTGGTGGCCGATGAGGTGCGCCAGCTGGCGTCACGCACCAGCACGGCTACCGAGGAAATCGCCCGGGTGGTCCAGCAGAACGAGCAACTGGCTCAGGCCGCAGTGGCAATCATCGACACCAGCAAGCGGCAGGCTGAGGAAGGTATGGCCCTGGCAGACCAGACAGGTAACGTGATCATCGAGATCCAGGATGGGGCCAAGCGGGTTGTGGACATTGTGGGCCAGTTTTCCAGCAGGCTTGGGCAGTAGTACGCTGTTAAGCGCCTCTCCGGTGTGTAGGTAAGGGGGGGGCGCCGGGCGCCCCATCGCGACCTGCGGTCGCTCCTACGGGCGGTCGTTGGTCAGTTTCGCTCTCGCACCCAGAACAAGGTGGCGCCGGCCACCGCTGCGGGCATCATCAGCACGTTCACCCCGGGGATCAGCAGCGCCAGGTACGTCACCCCGCCAAACCCCAGGCTCTGCCAGCGCTTCTGGCGCAGCCAGGCGAGCATGTCCTGCCAGCTCATCTTGTTGTTGTCCGCCGGGTAGTCGATGTACTGGATGGCCATCATCCAGACGCCGAAAATCAACCACAATGGCGCAGCCATCACGTTCACCACCGGGACCAGCGAGAGGATGAAGAGCCCAATGGCCCGCGGCAAAAAATACCCCAGCTTGCGCATTTCGCGGCTGAGGGTGCGGGGCACCATGGCTGCCAGCTCGCCCCAGCTGAACGCCGGGAAGTTATCCTGGCCGCGGACCACCACTTCGACCTTTTCTGCCAGAAACCCGTTGAATGGGGCGGCGATTACGTTGGCCACCAAGGTAAAGGTGAAGAACACCATCAGGATGACCAGCGCCACGAACAAAGGCCACAGGATGTAAGTGAGAAAGCTCAGCCAGCTGGGCAGGGTAGGCATGAGCGTGTCCACCCACAGGCTGAACTGATGGCCGGCAAAGTAGATCAGGCCACCGAACAGCAACAGGTTCACGGCCAGTGGCAGCAGCACGAACAGCCGCAGGTTGGGGCTCAGCACCAGTTTCAGGCCTTCACGCAGATACTGGGGGCCGGAGAGGACGGGGGCTTGCATCGGGGTACTCCGCAGAGGGTTGAAAACGCGCTGACCTTACCCGAGTTTGCTGCCTGCACCAAAGGCAACACGCTGGCGGGAAACTGCTGGTAACAAACCCGTAGACCACGGAAAGCTGGCAAATTCACCGTATAGGCAATGGCTATGAGGTGGATTGTCGAAGGATATTTCCTTAATCTTTGCCACCTCGCTACAGTGCGCTCAACTTTCAGCTTTACGGGCCTGCGCGTCGTAGCCTTCCCCAAAGTGCTGCGCGGGCCCCTTTTATTTCTACAGCTGGCCGGGCCGGTCCATCATGGCCGGCCTCGCAGCCCGCTCGACAGGAGTTCGACATGTCCGAAGTACGTCATTCGCGCGTTATCATTCTGGGTTCCGGCCCTGCCGGTTACAGCGCAGCAGTGTATGCCGCCCGTGCCAACCTCAAGCCGCTGCTGATCACCGGCATGCAGGCCGGTGGCCAGCTGACCACCACGACTGAAGTCGACAACTGGCCGGGTGACCCCCACGGCTTGACTGGCCCGGCGCTGATGCAGCGCATGCAGGAGCACGCCGAGCGCTTCGAGACCGAAATCGTGTTCGACCACATCAACGCTGTCGATCTGGCCAACAAGCCGTTCACCCTCAAAGGTGACAGCGGCACCTACACCTGTGACGCCCTGATCGTTGCCACCGGTGCCAGTGCCCGCTACCTGGGTCTGCCTTCCGAAGAAGCGTTCATGGGCAAGGGCGTGTCGGCCTGCGCCACGTGCGACGGGTTCTTCTACCGCAACAAGCCGGTAGCCGTGGTAGGTGGTGGCAACACTGCCGTGGAAGAGGCGCTGTACCTGGCCAATATCGCCAGCAAGGTGACCCTGGTTCACCGCCGTGACACCTTCCGTGCCGAGAAGATTCTGGTCGACAAGCTGCACGCTCGCGTTGCCGAAGGCAAGATCGAGCTCAAGCTCAACGCCACGCTGGACGAAGTGCTGGGCGACAACATGGGTGTGACCGGTGCCCGCCTGAAGAACAACGACGGCAGCAGCGACGAGCTGAAGGTCGACGGTGTGTTCATCGCCATTGGCCACACCCCGAACACCTCGCTGTTCGAGGGCCAGTTGACCCTGAAGGACGGTTACCTGGTGGTCAGCGGTGGCCGCGAAGGCAATGCTACCGCCACCAACGTAGAAGGTGTGTTTGCCGCTGGCGACGTAGCCGACCACGTCTACCGTCAGGCGATCACGTCGGCGGGTGCAGGCTGCATGGCCGCGCTGGACGTCGAGCGTTACCTCGACGGCCTGGCCAACGCCGCCTTCTGACCTGGCAAGCCGGGGCCGCTTGGCGGCCCCGTGCTACAGGCTGAGGCGCATCGACAGGTCGACCGCCTTTACGTCCTTGGTCATTGCACCGATCGAAATATAGTCCACGCCCGTTTCGGCAATTTCCCGCAGGGTTGCCTCGCTGACCCCACCGCTGGCTTCCAGCTTCGCTTTGCCCGCAGTGATCCCCACCGCCTCGCGCATCTCGTCCAGGCTCAGCTCATCGAGCATGATGATGTCGGCGCCCGCCGCCAGCGCCTGGCGCAGCTCGTCCAGGGTTTCTACCTCAATCTCCACCGGCTTGCCTGGGGCAATGCGGTGCGCGGCGGTTACCGCTTCGGCCACGCCACCACTGGCGGCAATGTGGTTCTCCTTGATCAGGAACGCGTCGTACAAGCCAATGCGATGGTTGTGGCAACCGCCGCAGGTGACTGCGTACTTCTGCGCCAGGCGCAGCCCCGGCAGCGTCTTGCGGGTGTCGAGCAGGCGCACCTGGGTGCCCTGCACCAGGTCGGCCAGCAGCCGGGCGCGGGTAGCCACGCCGGACAGCATCTGCAGGAAGTTCAGGGCACTGCGTTCACCGCTGAGCAGCGACCGCGCCGGCCCCTCCAGGTGAAACAGCGGCTGGTTGGCCTGGGCACGGTCACCGTCGGCTACTTGCCAATGCACCGCAACGCGCGGGTCCAGTTGCCGGAATACCGCATCCACCCACGCAGTGCCAGCGATCACGCATGCCTCACGGGTGATGATGGTCGCTTTGGCCAGGCGCTCGGCCGGGATCAACTGCGCGGTGATGTCGCCACTGCCGATGTCCTCCAGCAACGCGCGGCGCACATTGGCTTCGATTTCAGCGGTCAGGTCGGCAAGGCGTAGGTTCGGCATGTTCGGCTCCACAAGCTAGATGCCGGCGATTATAGGGCAGGGCGCAGGTGTGTACAGCCGCATGGGCGACAACCTCTGGTCACGTGCAGGGAGTCATTTCTGATAAATGCAGGTCACTGTCCCTAGGAAAACGGTGCTGGCAGCAGTGGAATTTTTTGCTGATAATGGCGTCCGTTATTTGGCGTCATAGCTTTGACGATCAAGGGCCATGAACGGCCAGACCCTGCAAGGAGTACAGGATGCGCAAAGAGGGCAAGGTTGTGCCTCTGGCGGCAGCCAGCGATCAAGGACGACGCCCGCCGCTGGCCGGCCTGCCCGTGCTGTTGCTGCAGGTGCGTGACAAGGCCGCCTTGCAACTGCGCCAAGGCCTGCACGACCTGTTCGACAATGCCGACGACACGCTGTTCGAAATGGCAGACAAGGCGGCCGATCGCGGCGGCCAGCACCTGTACTTCGAAGCCATGCGCGACCTGCGCCTCAAGCGCAAGAGTATTGAACGCGGGGTCATAGACACCTTCCATGACCGCTTCGCCCGCCTAGGCGACAACGACCTGGTGGGTGGCTTGATGGTGCCTGCGCCCGTACGCCGTGCGGTTCATCCTCAACTCACCGCCACCATCGACGCCATGGTTGCCAGGGTCAATGCTCGCGACGCCACCGCGCTGCAGCACATGGGGCTACGCTTTCAGGCTCTGCTGGAGTGGCCCCTGCCTGAACAGCTCAACCCGCTGGCGCCTGCCGCCCTGTGTGGCTATTTCATCGATGCGGTCCGTAGCCTGGGCGTGGCAGCACGGGTGAAGGATGTGTTGCTCAAGCTGTTCGAGCGCTACGTGCTGCGTGATGCGGACGTCATCTATGACGAAGCCAACCGGTTGATGGCCGCCGCCGGGGTATTGAGCCATTTGCCGCCCAGCCCGCGCCGCCGTGCCGAGGACCGCCAGTTGCCAGTGCGCCAGCCGCTGGACGAAGGTGAAGGCGCGATAGCCGCCGATGCCTCCGGCCATTTGCTGTTCGACACCTTGCAGCCATTGCTGGCGCGATCGCGCGGGCTGTTTGCCCCGCGGTTGCAGGCCAACGGCAACGCGCAGCCCGTCGACACCGCCGACGTGCTGCGACTGCTGTCACACCTGCAGCATTACGTGCCAGGCCCAGAAGCCATCGACGAGTTCGAACTGGGGCAGCAGCTTGAGCAACTGCTGCTGAGGGTGAGCGTGCGCAGTGGTACGCGCCGGCGAATTCACCCGGCCGACGAAGACATGATCAACCTCATGGGCCGCGTGTTCACGTTTATCGGCTGCGATGAAAATCTCCCGCCTGTTCTTCGCTCGCTGCTCAAGCGCCTGCAAATTCCTCTGCTGAAGGTCGCGTTGCTGGACAAGAGCGTGCTAAGCCGGCCTGGCCACCCGGCCCGGCGCTTGCTCAACGAAATCGCCGCGGCCAGCCTGGGTTGCAACCACGACAAGAACGGCCTGGGTGGCACCCTGCAACTGCGAGTGGAGCGGATTGTGCAGCGCGTTCTCAACGACTTCGCTGAAGACCCGCGCCTGTTCGCCGAGCTGCTTGAAGAGTTCCTCGGCCAGAACCAGCACGAGCGGCGCCGTAACGAGCTGTTCGAGCAGCGCACGCGTGACGCCGAAGAGGGGCGAGTCCAGGCCCTCCAGGCCAGGCGGCAGGTTCAAGCGGTGCTG
The DNA here is from genome assembly GCF_016647865.1 of Pseudomonas sp. S60. Classification (NCBI taxonomy): domain Bacteria; kingdom Pseudomonadati; phylum Pseudomonadota; class Gammaproteobacteria; order Pseudomonadales; family Pseudomonadaceae; genus Pseudomonas; species Pseudomonas sp. S60. The sequence continues at coordinate 48,503 of NZ_JACVVH010000021.1, forward strand.
AACCAGCGCTTGCGCGGGCGTGTGCTGCCGCAGGGCGTGGTGCACATGATGGTGCAGCACTGGAGCCAGGTGCTGATGCTGGCGTGGTTGAAACAGGGTGAGGCGTCGTGGGCCTGGCGCACGGCAGTACACACCCTGGACACGCTGCTTGCCAGCGTAACCCCGCCTTATGAACCCGAAGCGCTGGTGCAGCAGGTGCCCGCGCTTCTGAAAGCACTGCGTGAGGGCCTTGCCAGCGTGGCGACCGACTCGGCCACAACCCGCGACTTCTTCTTGCAGTTGGAACAGCTGCACCTGCGCGCTTGCGCCGGCGAACAACTGCCCTCGGAGGATGATGTTCTGGTTGCCCAGGACATCATGCTCGATGCGGCGCAAGAGGAAGGCGCCGTGATGCCTCGCTTGGCAAATGGCCCGCTGAGCCAGGTGAACGGTTTGCGTATCGGTACCTGGATTGAGGTGTTGGACGAACAGGAAGCCCAGCGCTGCAAGCTGGTAGCCCGCATCGATAGCCGCGACAGGTTGGTGTTCGCCAACCACGCCGGCATGAAAGTGCGCGAGTGGGACGTCGCCGGCCTGGGCCTGGGCCTGCAACAGGGCACCGTACGGGTGCTGGACGACGGACCCTTGTTCGACCGGGCGCTCGATGCGGTGATCAAAAGCCTGCATGACCTGAAGTAGGCCGCATTACAATCATTCACATGCCAATGGCGATGGCCGCAGGGCATACTGTGCCCCTGTCTGGCGCTTTTCAGGATCTGCCCCATGCAATTGGACCGTGCCAGTGGTTGGTTCCACGGAGACGGAATCACGCACTGCCCCTCGCCAAATTTCAATGCGCGCCCGCAGGGCGAGCCTATCTCCCTGCTGGTTATCCACAACATCAGCCTGCCACCTGCGTGCTTTGGAAGTGGCAAGGTGCAGCAGTTTTTCCAGAACCGGTTGGACCCGGATGAGCACCCGTACTTTGCAGGCATCTGCCACCTGACGGTATCGGCGCACCTGTTCATCGAACGTGACGGCGCCGTGACGCAGTTCGTGTCATTGTGCGACCGCGCCTGGCACGCCGGTGTGTCCAGCTTCGACGGGCGCGAAGGCTGCAACGACTTTTCCATCGGCATCGAGCTTGAAGGCACCGACGAGCTGCCCTACACCGATGCCCAGTACCGGGTACTGGAACAGGTGACCCGGCTTATCCGCAGCGCCTGGCCTGCCATTGGGGTGGATCGCATTACCGGCCACAGCGACATTGCCCCGCAGCGCAAGACCGACCCAGGCCCTGCATTCGACTGGTCGCGCTACCGCGAGGCGCTGCACAACGGCGAGGGCAAGGCATGAGTTTTCTGGTGTTGTTGATGGCGCTGTGGTTCGAGAAGTTTTCGGCCATGCGCCACGGGGTGCAGCGCGACGGCTTCTTCCTGGGCGAACTGGCGCGGCTTGAGCGCAGCGGCCAGCGGCAGCCAGGGTGGGTGTTGGCTACCGTGGTGCTGGCACCGGTCGCCTTGCTGGTGCTGCTACTGCACGTGCTAGAGCCGGTCGCCTATGGACTGTTGGCCCTGCCTGTGCACCTGCTGGTACTCATCTACAGCCTGGGCCGTGGCGACGTCAAAGCGCCGCTGGGGCCGTTGCGTGATGCCTGGCGCCGGGGCGATGACCAGGCGGCGCTGCATGTGGCAGAGCGCGACCTTGGCCTGGTGGCCGACGGGCCGCGCAGCTTGATGGAGCGGGTGCAGAGCCAGTTGCTATGGCAGGTGTACCAAGGCTTTTTCGCCGTCATTTTCTGGTACTTCGTACTGGGCCCCGCCGCCGCGCTGGCCTATCGGCTGCTGGCGCTGTGCACCGAGCACAGCAGGCAACCTGCACTGCAAACCCGTGCAGAACAGCTGCGCCATATCATGGACTGGCTACCCGTGCGTGTGGTGGCGTTGAGCTTTGCCCTGGTGGGCAATTTTGTCGCGGTCACCCGGGTGATGCTCCATGAAGTACTGAACTGGCACATCAGCGCTGCGCACCTAGTTGCCCGCGTTGGGCGCATTGCTGACGATATCCCCGATGAAGAAGACACCGAACGTGGGCTCGGCCGGCTGGATAGCCTGTGGGAGCTGGTGCTGCGTTGTGGGGTGCTGTGGTATGCGGTGTTCGCGCTGTTGACCGTGCTGCTCTGAATTGCAGGTAGCGCTATACCCGGCGTTACTGCAACGCCTGCCAGCCGAATAGCTGGCAGGCATTGCGGGTGCTGGCATCGGCCAGCGCTTGCACCTCCACCCCCATCACCTCGGCCAACGCCTGGGCAATGTCTGGCAGGTGCTCCGGGCTGTTGCGCACGCCCGGGTGCATAACAGGGGCCATGTCGGGCGCGTCGGTTTCAAGTACCACGGCGTCCAACGGCAGCTTGGCCAGGGTCTTGCGCAGGCGCAGCGCCTGCGGCCAGGTGCCGGCACCGCCGAGCCCAAGGCGGAACCCCAGCTTGAGGTATTCGCGCGCTTCTTCGTAGCTGCCGGCAAACGCATGAATGATACCGGCCCGTGCCGGCCGGTAGCGCTTAAGGGTGGCGATCACCTGGGCATGGCTGCGGCGCACGTGCAGCAGGGCGGGGAGCTGGAAGTCGCAAGCCATTTGCAGCTGCGATTCGAACAGGTGTTGCTGCTGCGCCTTGTCCAGGTGCGGCAGGTAGTAGTCCAGGCCGAACTCACCTACCGCACACAGCCGAGGGTCGCCCTGCAGGCGCTCGAGCCACCCTCGCAGGTGCTCGAGGTCGGCTGGCCGATGCTGCTCAAGGTATACCGGGTGCAGCCCCAGCGCTGCGGGCAGGCGCGGGTCGGCGCAGGCCAGGTCCCACACCCGCTGGAAATTGGCCCGATACACCCCCAGTACCACCATCCTCATTACGCCACGCGCCGTCGCGCGGGCCAGCAGGCCTGCGCGATCGGCATCGAAGTCGGGGAAATCCAGGTGGGTGTGGGTATCGATCAGGCGCATGGTCAGGCCCGGGTGATGCGCTGCTTGAAGGTGCGGCCAACCGCGTGTACCCCGGGCTGGTAGCGTTGTTCTTCGATAGCGGCCAATGCCAGCTCCAGCGCCGTTGCCGCAATCTGGCCGTGCTGCTGGGCCATGGCGTTGACCGGAAGCGGCAGGAAGTCCAGCAGCTGGTTGTCGCCAAAGGTACCCAGTTGTAGCTGACGGGCCCCGGGCGGGCATGCCTGCAGGGTATCGAACACCCCCTGCAGCAGTACGTAGGACGTGGTGATCAAGGCGTCCGGCAGGCTACCCAGGTCATCGATGAGTTGCTGCATCAGTTGCTGGCCGCAGGCACGGCTGAACGCATCGCCCTGATAACGGCGCACTTCGCCGGTGTAACCCTGCAAGGCTTCATCAAAACCGCCGGCGCGGGCCTGGCTGACGGACAGTTCCGGGCGCGCGCCAATCAGCGCGATGCTGTTGGGCGATGCGCTCAGCAGGCTGGCTGCCAGCCGGCGGCTGGCATCGCGGTCATCACTGATCACCGAGCAGAAGTGTGCCGGGTCCAGGCTACGGTCGATGGCGATCACCGGCAGGCCTTTGTCCTGCAGTTCGCGGTAGCTCTGGTCTTCGGGCGGCAGGCAACTGGCGACGAACAGGGCATCGCAACGCCGCGCCCGGAACAACTGCTGCAGTTGCCGTTCGCTGTCAGGCTGGTCGTCGCTGCTGGCAATCAGCAGTTGGTAGCCGCGGGCCCGGGCGCCTTGTTCCAGCTGCTTGGCGATCCGGGCGTAGCTGGGGTTTTCGAGGTCCGGCAGGATGAAGCCCAGGGTACGGGTATGCCGGCTGCGCAGCCCGGCCGCCTGGGGGTTGGGGGTAAAGCCATGGGCCTCCACCACCGCACGAACCCGTTCCACGGTCGTGTTGCTGATGCGCTGCTGTTCGGCCTTGCCATTGATGACGTAGCTGGCAGTGGTCACGGACACACCGGCCAGACGGGCGATATCGCTGAGTTTCACCGAATTTTCCTTGTTATTACCGGGGCTGGCTATAAGCGTTGGCCGGGCATTCTGCCTGGCGGGTGGCTTGCGGCGCAGACGACTATTGTCGCAATTGTCCGACAGGATGGGGCTTTTTCCTCGGAAGATTATCGAGTAACGTGGCCGCCTGGTCAGGTTAAACGTTTCAGCCTCCGAATTTTCTGCCTCGGCTGCCCTCTGTGCAAGGCTGTTGAGCTGGCCATTTCCGTGAATTTCACAACAATACTCCAGTACCCACCTCGGGAACTGCAAAAGGAGAAGGTCATGCTCGAGCTCGCCAGAGAGCAGATAGCCATGGGCCAGACGGCCCCAGACAAGGCGCACGCATTGCGCCTGCTGGCGGACCGGCTGGTTGCTGACGGGCTGGTCGCCGACGGTTACCTGCAAGGTTTGCAGGACCGCGAGGCGCAAGGCTCCACCTTCCTCGGCCAGGGGATCGCCATCCCCCATGGCACCCCGCAAACCCGCGATCTGGTGTTCGCCACCGGTGTGCGCCTGTTGCAGTTCCCCGAAGGTGTGGACTGGGGTGATGGCCAGAGGGTCTACCTGGCCATTGGCATTGCTGCCCGCTCCGACGAGCACCTGCGGCTGCTGCAACTGTTGACCCGCGCCCTGGGCGAAACTGACCTGGCCGAGGCGTTGCGCCGGGCCAGCACGGCCGACGCGCTGCTCAAGCTGCTGCAAGGCGCCCCTCAGGAACTGGCGCTGGACGCCCAATTGGTGGGCCTGAACCTGGCCGCCGAAGATTTCGACGAACTGGCCTGGCGCGGCGCTCGCCTGCTCCAGCGTGCCGAGTGCGTGGACAGCGGTTTTGCCGCCGTGCTGCAGCAGGCCGAGCCTCTGCCCCTGGGCGAAGGCCTGTGGTGGTTGCACAGCGAGCGCCAGGTCCGCCAGCCAGGCCTGGCCTTCGTGACCCCGCAGCAGCCGCTGCGTTACCGCGACCAGCCGCTCAACGGCCTGTTCTGCCTGGCCAGCCTGGGTGCGGCGCACCAGGCCCTGCTGGAACGCCTGTGCGAAGTGCTGATCGAAGGCCGTGGCCAGACGCTGTACCAGGCGACCAGCAGCCGGGCCGTGCTCCAGGTGTTGGGTGGCGAGGCGCCAGCAGACTGGCCCAGCGCGCGCATCGTGCTGGCCAACCCCCATGGCCTGCATGCCCGTCCGGCCAAGGTGCTAGCGCAGTTGGCCAAGGGCTTTGAAGGCGAGATCCGCGTACGCCTGGTCGACAGTGCCCAGCCCGCCGTGTCGGTGAAGAGCCTGAGCAAGCTGCTGAGCCTGGGCGCCCGCCGTGGGCAGGAACTGGAACTGGTGGCCGAGCCTGACATTGCTGCCGACGCCTTGCCGGTGCTGCTTGCCGCCATCGAACAGGGCCTGGGTGAAGACGTCGAGCCGCTGCCAACCAGCCCGGCCCCGGTAAGCACCCCGGCCCCAGAGGTGTTGCGGGCGCCCGCGCCGGGCAGCCGTGTGCAGGGCGTGGGCGCTGCGCCGGGCATCGCTTGCGGGCCAGCCCATGTGGTCACCGAACGCGCTTTCGACTACCCGCTGCGTGGCGAGTCGTGCAGCGCCGAGCGCCAGAAGCTGCGCGATGCCATTGCCAGTGTGAACACCGACTTGCAGGCGCTGGTGCAACGCAGCGAGGCGAGCATCGGCGAGATTTTTGTCACCCACCAGGAAATGCTCGCCGACCCGGCCCTGACCGATGACGTCGAACAGCGCCTGGGGCAGGGCGAGAGCGCCGCCGCTGCCTGGATGGCCGTGATCGAAGCCGCCGCCAGCCAGCAGGAGGCCCTGCATGATGCCTTGCTGGCCGAGCGTGCGGCCGACCTGCGCGACGTGGGCCGCCGGGTACTCGCCCAGCTGTGTGGCATAAAGGCACAGGCCGAGCCTGACCAGCCCTACGTGCTGGTGATGACCGAGGTCGGCCCGTCTGACGTCGCCCGCCTGGACCCGGCACGGGTCGCCGGTATCGTCACCGCCCAAGGGGGCGCCACCGCACACAGTGCCATCGTGGCCCGGGCCTTGGGCATTCCGGCAGTGGTGGGTGCAGGTGCCGCGATGCTGCTGCTGGAAAACGGCACGCCGCTGTTGCTGGATGGCCAGCGCGGCGTGGTCAATGTCGCCCCGCCGGCAGAAGACCTGCAGCGGGCATTGGCCGAGCGCGACCTGCGCGAGCAACGCCTGCAGGCGGCGTGGGAGAAACGCCTGGAACCTGCGGTCACCCGTGATGGCCACGCCATCGAAGTGTTCGCCAACATCGGCGAGAGCAGCGGCATCGCCAAGGTGGTCGACCAAGGCGCCGAAGGCGTGGGCTTGTTGCGTACCGAGCTGATTTTCATGGCCCACCCCCAGGCACCTGACGTCGCCACCCAGGAGGCTGAGTACCGCCGGGTGCTGGACGGCCTGGGCGGCCGCCCGCTGGTGGTGCGTACCCTGGACGTGGGCGGCGACAAGCCTTTGCCCTACTGGCCGATCGCTGCCGAAGAAAACCCCTTCCTGGGTGTGCGCGGGGTGCGCCTGACCCTGCAGCGCCCACAGGTGATGGAAGACCAGCTGCGCGCCCTGTTGCGTGCCGCCGACAACCGCCCGCTGCGCATCATGTTCCCCATGGTCGGCCAGGTGCATGAGTGGCGCGAGGCACGGGCCATGGTCGAGCGCCTGCGGGCGGAAATACCGGTGGCAGACCTGCAGCTGGGGATCATGGTCGAGGTGCCGTCGGCAGCGCTGCTGGCGCCGCAACTGGCCCGCGAAGTGGATTTCTTCAGCATCGGCACCAACGACCTGACCCAATACACCCTGGCCATCGACCGCGGCCACCCCAGCCTGTCGGCCCAGGCCGACGGCCTGCACCCGGCAGTGCTCAGCCTGATCGACATGACCGTACGCGCCGCCCATGCCCATGGCAAATGGGTAGGGGTATGCGGCGAACTGGCCGCCGACCCGCAAGCGGTTGCCGTGCTGCTGGGGCTGCAGGTGGACGAACTGAGCGTCGCGTCGCGCAGCATCGCCGAGGTCAAGGCACTGGTGCGCCAGGCCGATTATTCGACGGCCCGCGCCCTGGCGCAGGAGGCCTTGCAACAAGACAGCGCCGCAGCGGTGCGTGCGCTGGTGGAGCGTTACTGAATGGCCAAGATACTGACCCTTACCCTGAACCCGGCACTGGATATCACCATTGGCCTGGACACCCTGCGCCCCGGGCACGTCAACCGCAGCCTCGCCCAGCAAAGCCACGCCGCCGGCAAGGGCCTGAATGTGGCGCAGGTGCTGGCCGACCTGGGGCACAGCGTAACTGTTGCCGGCTTCCTCGGGCAGGACAACCTGCAGGCGTTTGAAGCCCTGATCGACTGGCGCGGCTTTGCCGACTGCTTCGTGCGCGTGCCCGGTGAAACCCGCAGCAACCTCAAGTTGGTCGAAGCCGATGGCCGGGTCACCGACATCAACGGCCAAGGCCCTGAAATCGACGACGCCGCCCGCCGCGCCCTGTTGCGTCTGCTGCTGCAAGTCGCCCCCGGCCATGATGCGGTGGTGGTCGCCGGCAGCCTGCCCCGTGGCGTAGACCCGCACTGGTTCCGGCAACTGCTCGACACGCTCAAGGCGCAGGGCCTGAAAGTGGCCCTGGACAGCAGCGGCGAGGCCCTGCGTGCAGGCCTGCAGAGCGCGCCATGGCTGGTTAAACCCAATACCGAAGAGCTGGGCGAAGTGCTTGGCCTGGCCGTGGATGAGCCCGCGCAGCAGGGCGAAGCTGCCCAGCGCTTGCTGGCAACCGGTATCGAGCACGTGGTGGTGTCTGCCGGCGAGCAGGGCGTGCGCTGGTTCAGCCAAGGGACAACCCTGGCCGCTGTACCGCCCACGGTGACGGTGGCAAGCACCGTCGGTGCCGGCGATTCACTGGTGGCGGGCATGGTGCACGGCCTGCTGCAGCATGAGGCCCCTGCCCGAACCTTGGCCCGGGCCACCGCCATCGCTGCCCAGGCCGTCACCCAGGTGGGCTTCGGCATCCGCGACCAGGCGCAACTGGCGCACCTGGAAGCCGGGGTGCAACTGACAGAACAACAAGAGGGTTGCCGATGAACATTGCCATTGTCACCGCCTGCCCCAACGGGCAGGTGTCGAGCGTGCTGAGTGCGCGGCTGCTGTCCGCCGCTGCCCAGCGCCGCGGCTGGAGCACCAGCGTCGAGGTGCAGGACACCGAGCACCCGGAGCGCCAGCTCAGCGCTGCACAGATCGCCGAGGCCGACTGGGTGCTGGTGGTCAGCACCGGTGCAGTGGACCTGAGCCGCTTTGTGGGCAAGCGTGTCTACCAGAGTACGCCGTCCCAGGCCTTGGCCGACCGCGAAGGTTTTCTTGATGAAGCCGCCGCCAATACCAGCCTGTTGGCTGCCGCTGCGCCCGAAACCGCGCTCGCCACCCATACCGCCGTACGCATCGTGGCCGTCACCGCCTGCCCGACCGGCGTTGCGCATACCTTCATGGCAGCCGAGGCATTGCAGCAGGCTGCGCAGCAGCTGGGTTACCAGCTTACGGTCGAGACCCAAGGTTCGGTGGGCGCGCGCAACCCGTTGTCTGCCGATGCCATCGCGGCGGCCGATGTAGTGCTGCTGGCCGCCGACATCGAAGTGCCCACGGCGCGGTTCGCCGGCAAGCGCATCTACCGCTGCGGTACCGGCATCGCCTTGAAGCAGGCGCGAGCCACCCTGGACAAGGCCTTGGCCGAGGCGAAAGTGGAAGGGGCTGCCGATGCGGCAGCTGCCGCCCCGGCCAAGGGCGAGAAAACCGGGGTGTACAAGCACCTGCTGACCGGTGTGTCCTTCATGCTGCCCATGGTGGTGGCGGGCGGCCTGCTGATTGCACTGTCGTTCGTGTTCGGCATCGAGGCATACAAGGAACCCGGTACCCTGCCTGCAGCTTTGATGCAGATCGGTGGCGAAGCCGCCTTCAAGTTGATGGTGCCGCTGTTGGCCGGTTACATCGCCTGGTCCATCGCCGACCGCCCCGGGCTGGCCCCCGGCATGATTGGCGGCCTGCTGGCCAGTACCCTGGGCGCAGGCTTTATCGGCGGTATCGTGGCGGGTTTCCTGGCCGGTTACAGCGCAAAAGCCATTGCTCGCTGGGCGCGGCTACCCACCAGCCTGGAAGCGCTCAAGCCAATCCTGATCATCCCGTTGCTGGCCAGCCTGTTCACCGGCCTGGTGATGATCTATGTGGTCGGCCAGCCGGTAGCGGCCATGCTCGAGGGCCTGACCCATTTCCTCGACAGCATGGGCACCACCAATGCCATCCTGTTGGGGCTACTGCTGGGTGGCATGATGTGCGTGGACCTGGGCGGCCCGATCAACAAGGCGGCCTACGCGTTTTCGGTCGGGCTGCTGGCTTCGTCCAGCTACGCACCCATGGCGGCCACCATGGCGGCGGGCATGGTGCCGCCGATTGGCCTGGGTATCGCCACCTTCCTGGCGCGTCGCAAGTTCGCGCAAAGCGAGCGGGAGGCGGGCAAGGCTGCACTGGCGCTGGGGTTGTGCTTTATCTCTGAAGGTGCAATTCCGTTCGCCGCCAAGGACCCGCTGCGGGTGATCCCCGCCAGCATTGCGGGCGGCGCGCTCACCGGGGCATTGTCGATGTACTTTGGCTGCAAGCTGATGGCGCCCCACGGTGGCCTGTTCGTGTTGCTGATCCCCAATGCCATCAACCATGCCTTGCTTTATCTGCTGGCAATTGTGGCGGGTAGCCTGGTGACGGCAGTGATTTACGCGGTGATCAAGAAGAGCGAGCAGGTAGAGCTGGCCGTGGCGCCCGCCAAAGGCTGACCCGTTCACCTTTCACCCATGCCCTGGGGCCACTCAGCCGCCCCAGGGCATGGAAGTGTCAGCGTGATCGATGCTTGTGCCGCAATGGCGCCAGCAGGTCACCCAGGCCGTTATGGTCGATTTCGTGCATCCATGCCAGTAACCCACCCAGTTCCCCATGCGGGAAACCCTTTCGGGCAAACCAGGCCAGGTAGTCTCCCGGCAGGTCAGCGATGGCGCGACCCTGGTATTTGCCGAACGGCATGGTGCGGGTAACGAGTAATACCAGGGTTTCTGGGTTCATGTCTGTTCACGGTGTCCGATTGATGCGGTGACGATACTGCAATCTGCACGAGCGCCAAAGTCGCAATCATGCAGAACGCCGCTGTCGAGTGTGTCCGCTCGAAATTCAACTAATTGATATATATAGAGTTTTATTTATTAGTCAGGTTGGCACGATCGCTGCTCTTATCTAAAGGACTACCACCTGCCAAGGAGTTTTGCCATGAGCAACCCGAACAAAGACGTTGTGGATATACTGAACGACCTGATCGAGTACAGCAAAGACGGCGAGAAGGGTTTCAGTGGATCGGCCGGCGATGTGAAGAACCCTGAACTCAAGGCATTCTTCACCCAGCGTGCTGGCGAGTGCGCCACCGCAGCAGCAGAGCTGCAAAGCGAAGTGCGTCGCCTGGGCGGCGACCCTGAGACTTCCACCAGCATCAGCGGTGATCTGCACCGTGGTTGGGTGAACCTGAAGTCCATGGTCACCGGCAAAGACGAAGAGGCCGTTCTGAACGAAGTGGAGCGTGGTGAAGACCACGCCCTGAAGGCCTACAAAGAAGCTCGCGAAAAACTTGTCAAGCTCGGCCGCGCTGCCAGCGATAGCTCTTATGCGTTGGTAGAGAAGCAGCTGCAAGGCGTACAGCGTAACCACGACCAAGTCAAAGCCCTGCGTGACGCCGCCCGCGCTCGCTCTTAACGGCCAGGTCCCTCAACACGGTTACGGCCATTGGCTTTAGCCCTGTAGAGCGCTTCATCCGCTGCACCCAGCAGGCCTGCCAGGTCGTGCTGGGTGTTTGGCGTGTGGGCACTGACGCCAATGCTCACTGTGACAGGTTGTGTGTCCTGGCCAAACGGCGCCAGCCGCTCGACCCGGGCGCGTATTCTCTCTGCCAGCAGCATCGCCCCCGCCTCGTCGGTTTCCGGTAATACCACCTGAAATTCCTCACCGCCGTAACGTGCTGCCAGGTCGGCAGGCCGCCTGATCGACGCCTCGATGGCCTTGGCTACCTCGCGCAATGCATGGTCGCCACCTGCATGGCCGTGGCGCTGGTTGAATGCCTTGAAATGGTCCACATCCACCATCAGCACGGCGAGTGGCTTGCGGTTGCGCTGGGTGCGCGCCCATTCCTGGCGCAGCACCTGGTCGAGCCGCCTGCGGTTGGCCAGGCCGGTCAGGCTGTCGGTTGCAGCCAAGGCGGCAAGGCCCTGTTCAGCCTGTTGGCGCCGACGCAGTTCTCGGCCCAGCAGCAGTGTCAGCCACAGGATGCCTGCACACAGCAGGCCCGTGGCGACACTGACCATGATGGCGGTGCGGCGCCACGAGGCGAATACGTCGTCGGCAGAATGCACCACCAGCACGATCAGGGGCAGTTGCGCGACCCTGGCGAAGGTGTACATGCGCGGGCGACCGTCGGTTGCCGACGCCGCAGTAAAACTGCCGCTCTGCTGGCTGACCATGCGGCGGAAATTCGGTCGGTCTGCATAATTGCTGCCGATGGGTGGGTCCTGCGCGCGTGCGGGTTGACGCGCCAGCAGCTGGCCATCGGTGTTGAACAAGTTGATGTTGCTGTCCGCACCAATGTCCAACCTGCGGAACAGGTCCACGAAGTAAGACAGGCGCAGGGCACCGGCGGCAACACCGGCAAATTCGCCACCAGGCCCCGTGATGCGCCGGCTGAAGCTGATGCACCAGTCCAGGCCGCCCAGCCGCGCCTTGAACGGTGGGCCAACCAGCAGCCCCAGGCTTTCATTGCGCGCGTGGGCCTGAAATACCCCGGTGTCGGCGAAATTGGCCTTGCGTGGCACAGTGCTGGTGGAGTCCCCCACCACATCGCCTTGCTTGTCCAGCCATAGCACGTCCCCGCGCTTGCGGTCGACGAACGCTTCGTTGAACAGCAGGCGCTGGCGCAGCGGGCCCGGTATGCTCGGCAGCTCGCTACGCCCAACGGCCCATATCAGGCCCTTGAGGGATTGGTCGTAGAGCTCGGCATTGCGCAAAATGTCACTTTCGATCAGCTGCACGATGTTGTTGGCCGAGCGCACGGCCGACAACTCCACGCTGTCCCGCTCACGGGCCAGCAGGTAACTGACGATGGCTACGATCGCCAGCACGGCCACGCAGCTGCCCAGGGTAAGCGCCAGTTCGGGGTGTGACCTGTGAAGTGCGAAACGCGGTGAGGGAATTGGCATGTTCGCTACTGCAGGGGCAGGGCCATTCGCGGCGGCGACATTCTAGGGAACTGTGGATTGTCGGACAAGTTTGCCCGACAGAATCCCCATGCGGCAGTGTTCAGCACTGCCGCATGTTCAGCTCAAGGGGCGGCAGACCAAGGTCAGAACACGTTGAACGGGTAGTCGACGATAACCCGCACTTCATCGTTGTCGCTGTTGCTGTCGATGGACGCATAGCCCTGGCTGCCACGGTGGGTGGCGTAGCGCAGCAATACCGACAGGTCCTTGAAGTCACCTTCCTGGAACACGTATTTCACATCCAGGTCGCGCTCCCAGTGTGTGGCGTTCTTGCCGTCGGCGCGGTAGTAGTCGTAGTGGGTATTGCCCTGGTCGGCCTTGGTCAGGTCTGCCTTACCCCGCGAGTACGACAGCGACGTGCTCAGGCCAGGTATGCCCAGGCCGGCGAAATCGTAGCCGTATTGCAGCTTCCACGAGCGCTCATTGGGCGCGTTGAAGTCCGAGTACATGCGCGAGTTGTCCAGGTACACGCTGTCACCCAGGTTGATGTAGTCGAACGGCGTGTCACCGTTGACCCGTTGGTAGGCCGCCGTCACGCTGTGGTGCCCGGCGTTCAACGTCAGGTGCAGGCTGTAGGTATTGTTGTCAATGCGCCCGAGCAGCGCCCTGCCGGTGTTCTGGGTGTGGTAGAAGTGCGCGCCAGGGTTCAGGCTGAGCTGGTCGTTGACCACGTAGGTGTAGTCGAAGTCAGCGTAGTACTGGTTCCAGATGTCCTTGAGCTCAGCGGCATACAGGCTGGTGGTGATGCTTGGCGTGCCGGTCCAGGCGGCACCGGCCCAGCTCAGGTGTCGGCTTTTGTCGTGGCCGTCGAGGGTGCCGTAGTAGCTGTCGATGCGGCGGTGTCCGCTTTGGTTGTATGGCTTGGTGAAACTCACCTGGCCACCTTCGAGCAACAGGCCGTCGATGCTGTGGTTGCTCAGGCTGACGCCGCGGAAGGTCTGCGGCAGCATGCGGGTTTCACCACCGGCGATCACCGGGTTGGTCAGGAATAGGTCGCCGGCTTTCAGTTCGGTATCCAGTGCCTTGAGCTTCACCGCAGCCCCCGCAGTGGAGAATGAACGCGGGGCGGCGCCCAGTTCGCCATCTGCCTTGACATGGGCAGGCAGGATGCTGGTGCCTGCATAACCGCCACCGCCGTCCAACTTCAGCCCCAGCATGGCGTGGGCGTCGAGACCAAAACCGACCGTGCCAGGGGTATAGCCCGATTCGAAACGCGCCACGGCACCCTGGCCCCATTCACGTTTGTCGCGAACGCTGGGGTTGTGGTTGTCGCGGTTGAAGTAGGCATTGCGCAGGTTCAGGTTCAGGGACGAGCCTTCGACAAAACCCTGGGCCGGGCTGTCATCTGCCTGGGCGGCGCATGGAATAGTTGCAGTCAATGCAATGAACAACGGGGTAAAACGGAACGCGGAAGGCACCGGGACAAGCTCCTTGTTTCTGTCGGTGGGGCAGTTTTTGTTGTCGATGTTTGCGCTTTACATCAAGGGACGATAGGGCCGGGCACAAAACCAGCGCCTATAAAAAAAGCCGCTGATCGGCAGCGGCTTTCAAAGGTTAACATATCGACACAAACCCTGGCCATGTCACCCAGGGCCCACCGCGGCACAGCGGCTTCAGCTGTCGGCATTGGCATCCACGGTAGCTTTTGCAGCGGTCTGTTTTGCGCCTTTCACGGCATCCAGCTGTTGTGCGGCAACGGCTTCGCGAGCCTCTTCGTGGGTGCTGGCGAATGCTGCATTGCGGGCGACGAACGCCGGGGATTCTTCGGCCATGGCCAGGGGTGACAACAACAGGGAAGACAGGACGAAGACGCTGGCAATACCCATACTGTTGGACATTTGTAACTACCTTCTTGCGGTGCAAGTGTTAATGAGGACAGGGCTGAAGTTAGCCCTTCACCGGCCTTGGAAACAGAGTGAAGTTGGATAAGCACTCTTGCATGAAAGGTAACTATCTTCGGCAAACAGGTGGCGTCCAGGCGTAAACCTGCGGGCTAGAGCCTTTCTGGCCCATCGCAAGTCACGCCTGGGGCAGGCGCGTTCAATTAATAGGAGCGTTCAGAACCCGATAAAAGCGTAATAAACGGGCGGTTCGCTGGTGGTCTGCATGCCCCAGGCCTGCAAGTCTGAAACCAGTGCTTCATTCTCCACATGCAAGGTCCAGTGCTCACCGTCGGGTTCTGCGACCTGCGCCAGGGCCGTTGCGAAAGCGCCCATGTCGGGCAGGTAGGCGGTAAAGCCATTGCCTTTCACCGCGCTGGTGGTCATGCCCAGCCTCTGGCACACCGCAACCTTCGCGGCGATGTCGTCACGGTCAGCCTGGCGGGATGCCTGCACCAACGCCTCCAGGCCAGCATCCAGCAACTGTGTGCCGTGAATCAGTTGCGGGCCCTGCTGCCAGGCTTCGGGTGGGCAGTCCTTGCTCTCCGGCCGCAGCGGGATATGCGGGTTGATTTCTACCGGGTAGATACGGCACACCAGCGGCCGTTGCTCGTAGATGGTGCACAGGTCGTTGTCGTCCAGGTTGCGACAACGGCCCGGGTTGAAGGCGGCGAAGGTCACCGACACCCGGGCCTCACCACTGCCGCACGGCACCGGGTGGGAGCGACGCAGCACATGGTCGCGCTGCTCAGCCGGCATGCCCGGGCCGTCCGTCACGAACGCCTCGATCAGGACCACCACCTGCCCACCCGCATCCGCCCACTGGCGGGCCTCGCTCAAGGTCAGGGGTACGTGATGCCCGGTGCAGCACTTGCCGCAACCGGTGCAGGCAAAACGTAGGCTGTCTGTCACTTGCTCTGCGGGCTCCACTCACTGACGTACGCCTGCTGCTGACGGCGATCGTACAGGCACAGCTCGGTGCCAGTGCGCTGCTTCATGTGCTTTTGCGGGTACACGCCTTCAATCAGCAGGGCGCTCATGGCCACCCGGTCATCGAACTCTGCAGGCTTGCCGCGGGCATGGGCGTTCTTGAACTGGCTGGCGGCCAGGCACGCCTTGATCATCTGCTGGCGGTGTTCGTTCCAGGCCTCGTTGCTGGAGGCTTGGGCAACGCCGCTGAACAGGGCGCAACTGATCACAATGGAGCTGAGGCACTTCATGAATGGCTTCCCACTGGTAGCTGGCTGATAGGGGATTATGCCCCAGTCACACCCAACGGCAAGCCGGGTGTGGCCAAGGCCGGTCAGCGCTCGGCGAACACCACGGCCCGCGCCGCCACCACCAGGCAGTCGGTCAGCTCCGGGGAAGAAAATTTGGTAAGGATGGCGTTGGCCCCGGCCTGGGTCGCCTTCTCGCTGCTCATGGCACTGTCCAGCGAGGTGTGCAGCAATACGTAGAGGTGTTGAAAGTCCGGGGTCTGGCGCAAGGTGCGGGTGAACGCGTAGCCGTCCATTTCGCTCATCTCGATGTCCGAGACGATGATGTTGATTTCCTGCGCCGTGCCTTGCAGTTCCAGCAGCACGTTGATGGCGTCCTTGGCACTGCGCGCGGTGCGGCATTCGATGCCCAGGTTGCGCAGGGTATGCACCGACTGCTGCAGGGCCACGTTGCTGTCGTCCACCACCAGAATGTTGGCAGCGGCCAGCAGGCTGGCATCTTCCTCGCTGAGCCCACCTGGGTGAGGCTCCGGCGCAGGCGGGGCGATGCCGTGGATGACTTTTTCGATGTCCAGTACCTGTACCAGGGCGTTGTCCACCCGTGTTACACCGGTGATGAACGAGCGGTTGCCTGAGCCGAAGGGCGGGGGTTTGATGTCGGTGCTCAGGCAATGCACGATGCGGCTTACCGCCTGCACGTGCAGGCCCTGGCGCGAGCGGCTGATCTCGGTGACGATGAGGCAGCCACCGTTCGGGTCGGCCAGCGGCATCTCGCCGATGGCGCGGGACAGGTCGATGACCGACAGCGGGTGGCCACGCAAGGTGGCCACGCCCTTCACGTGCGGGTGCGATTCAGGCAGCTTGGTCAGCGCCGGGCAGGGGATGATTTCGCTGACCTTGAGCAGGTTGATTGCCATCAGCTTGCCGCTGCGCAGGGTGAACAGCAGCAGGGACAAAGCGTCCGCGCGGGCATTTTGCGTGGCCATGGTGACCTTCGGTGGGGAACAGGGGATAACAGGCTATCGGCCTGTTCCGTGCAGGCTTTAGGGGTGGATTGACTAACGTTCGCGCAACGCCTCCTTGGCCCGGTTGAGCGGCTTGATCAGGTAGTCGAGGATGGTCTTTTCGCCGGTGCGGATATCCACCGTGGCAATCATCCCCGGCACGATCGCAAAGTGCTTGCCAGCCTTGTTCTGCAGGCTGTCCTGCTCGGTGCGGATGAACACCCGGTAGTAGTAGATTTCCGGTTTTACCTCGTCCTGCAGGGTATCGGGCGAGATCCCCACCACCTTGCCTTCCAGGCCGCCATACACCGAATAGTCATAGGCGCTGATCTTTACCTTGGCCTGCTGGTCTGGGTGGATGAAGGCGATGTCGCGCGGTGCGATGCGGGTTTCGATCAGCAGGCGTTCGTCCATCGGCACGATCTTCATCACCTGGCCGCCCGGCTGCACCACGCCGCCCAAGGTGTTGACCTCGATGTCCTTGACGATACCGCGCACCGGCGAGCGCAGCGTCAGGCGGGTGAGCGAATCGCTGCGCCCACGAATGACCTCCGACAAACTGTCGGCCTCGGCGCTGGCCTTGGCCAGTTCTTCCCTGGCGCGCACCAGGTAGTCCGACCGCGCTTCGGTGGCCTTGAGTTCCAGTTCCGAGCGCTGGCGGTTCAGGCGGATCACCTCCACCCGGCTGGAAGCGCCCATCTTGGCCAGGTTTTCGGTGATTTTCAGCTCGCTGCGCACCAGCCGCAGCGAGTCCTCGATGCCGGCCAGGGTCTGCTCCAGGCCACGGCGGCGGGTCTGGTACAGCGCGGTTTCGGCATCGATCAGCTCCGGCGATTCGCGCAAGCCGGGCGGGAACACCAGGGGCTTGCCAGTGACCTCTGCGTGCAGGCGCGCCTGGCTGGCCTTTGCTGCGCGGTACTTGGCCTCGCTCTCGCCTACGCTGGAGGCCGTCTTGGTCGGGTCGAGCTGGGCCAGCACCTGGCCACGCTCGACCAGGTCGCCTTCGGCCACACTCATCTGCGCGACGATGCCGCCTTCGAACGACTGGATCACCTGCTCCCGCGAACTGGGGATGACCTTGCCAGTACCGGTGGATACCTCGGTCACTTCGAACCAGGCCGCCCAGGCCAGGAACGCCGCCAGCATCAGTGCGCACAAGGTGATCAGGCGGCTGGCGCGGAACACCGCCTGGTCGTCCTGCCCATCGAGGTAAGAGGCGGGGAGTTCATGGTTGCTCATGCCTGCGCTCCTTGCAGCTTGGCCAGCGCGGCTTCGCGCGCATCATCGATGACGACCCGCCCGCCATCGAGGACCACGATGCGGTCCACCCGTTGCAGCACGCTCAGGCGGTGGGTGGCGATCACCAGGGTGCGGCCCTGGCAGAAGCGGTCCAGGTTATCCAGCAGCCGGCGTTCGGTGATGTCGTCCAGCGAGGCGGTCGGCTCATCCAGCAGCAGAACCTGCGGCTGGCGCACCAGCAGGCGCGACAGCACCAGGGCCTGGCGCTGGCCGCCAGACAACCCCAGCCCGCCCTCCAGGATCAGGTGGTCCATGCCTTTGGGTAGGCGCCGCACGAAGTCCAGGGCGCCGGTGGCAGCCAGCGCGGCCACCAGTTCCTGGTCGCTGGCCTGGCCGGCCCCCAGGGTGAGGTTTTCCCGCAGGGTGCCGTGGAACAGCCGTGCGTACTGGGCCAGCAGCCCCACGTCGCGGCGCAGGTCGGCAGGGTCGAGGTGGGCCATGGCGATGCCATCCAGGCTGACTTCACCCTGGCTCAGGTCCATTGCGCCGGCAAGGGCCTGCAGCAGTGTCGACTTGCCTGCACCGTTGCGGCCCAGCACGGCAATGCGTTCGCCTGGGCGAATGTCCAGCCGGGCGATGTTGAGCACCGGTGGGGTGTCTTCGCTGTAGCGGAAGGTGGCCTGGCGCAGGCTGTACTCCCCGCGAATGGCGGGCAGGTGCACCCGTGCCTCACCCTCCGGGTGGTCGACGGGCGACTGCATCAGCTTGTCCAGCCCCTGCAGGGCCACCTTGGCCTGCTGCCAGCGGGTGAGCACATGGGTAAGCTGGGCCAGCGGGGCCATCATGCGCGAAGACAGCATGGACGCGGCCACCAGGCTGCCGGTGGTGAGGTCCCCGGCAATGACCATGGGCGCGCCGATGACGATGACCACGGCGAACACCGCGCCCTGTACGTTCTGCGTCCAGGCCACCAGGCCATTGGTGAGTGTGCGCAGGCGCAGGTTGGTGTGGGCGCAGGCGGCGTTGTACTGGTTCCATTGCCGCTCGAAGCGCGCTTCGGCCTGCAGTGCCTTGATTTCGTCCAGGCCTTGCACGCTTTCCACCAGCATGGCATTGCGCAGCGACGACTCGCGCATCGACGCATTGGCCAGCCGGGCCAGGCGCCGCTGCGCCAGCAGGCCAGGCAGCACCATGGCCAGCAAGGCCACCAGCGGCACGAACACCAGCACGCCGCCGATCAGCCAGAACACCAGCAGGAACAACAGGAAGAAGGGCAGGTCGGCCAGCGCCGTGGCCGTGCTGGAGGTGATCAGGTCACGCACCGACTCCAGCTCGCGCAATTGCGAGATGAACGAGCCGGTGGATTTGGGCCGTACCGAGTTGCGCAGGCGCAGGGCATGCCCGTACACCAGGTCGCTCACCCGCAGGTCTGCACGCTTGCCCAGCAGGTCGGTCACCTTCAGCCGCAACAGGCGCATGCTGAAGTCGAAGACCAGCGCCAGCACCACACCACCAAACAGCACGTACAGGGTGGGCAGCGATTCGGCCGGGATCACCCGGTCGTACACCTGCATGGAAAACAGCACACCCGCCAGCGCCAGCACATTGGCCACCAGCGAGGCGACCATCACCTGGCCATAGGGGCGCAGGTCGCGCAGCACGATGCGGGCGAACCAGTGGCGGTCGTAGGGGGCGGTGTAGTCGTCGGTGCGCACGTCGCGCAGCGGGCGTGCCGGGCGCAGCAGGGCGACGCGGGTGATTCTGCCCACCAGGGTATCGCGTGGCAGGCGTGATGCGAGGCCTTGATCGCCGGCAAACACCACGGCCAGTTCGTCTTCCTGGGTGACCGACTCCACCACCGCCAGCTGGCCGTCGTCCAGCTCCAGCACCAGCGGCGTGCGCCACTGGCGCAGCCCTTTGGCATCGAAGCGCACGAAGCGCAGCGCCAGGCCCGCCTGGCGCGCCATGTGGCGCAGGATTTCGTCCAGCGGGCGGGCATCCTCGTCAGCCGCCAGGCGGATACGCTGGGGCGATACGTCCAGGCGGTAGTGGTGGGCCACCTGCAGCATCACCTCAAGCCACGGGCCCAGGTCTGCGCGGGGTGCGGGTGCCGGGGCCGCGGCCTGTTCAGGCAGCGTCACGTTGATCGGGTCGCTCATGGCCGGATCTCCACACCTTGCAGATTGCGCCCCTCAAGGCCCAGGGCGGCCCGCAGGGCGCCGGTGTTGTACAGGCAGTCTACGTCCAGGCGCAGCAGATCGGAGCGGGTGCCGGCCAGCTCGAAACGTGATTGGTAGATTTCCTGCTCGGCGTTCAGCAGGTCGAGCAGTGGCCGGGTGCCCAGGTCCAGGTATTGGCGGCCGTACAGCATGCGCGCCTCCTGAATGCTGACCTGGCGCGCTTCCAGCGAGCCCAGGCGGCGGCCCAGGCCGGAGGTTTGCGCCATGGCCTCGGCCAGCCCACGGCGCGCCTGCAGGCGGGCGGCGTCTTCGGCGGAGTCGGCGGCGGTGAGCGCATAGCCGGCTGCCCGGGTGCGCGCGCTGATGGCCCCGCCCTGGTAGATAGGCACCTCCACGTTCAGGTAGATACCGGCCTGGGTTCGGTCCAGGCGGCCGTTGTCGCGGTTGTAGTCGTTGTCCAGGTAGTGGTTGACCTGCGGCTGCAACGACACCGTCGGGTAAGCCTCGGCCTTGGCCTGGGCCAGTTCGGCCTGGCCCTGAGCGCGCTGGGCGAGGGCCATCAGCACACCGGGCAGGCGCTCGTCGCCCTGTGCCGGGCGCTGGCAAGCCTGGGCCAGTTCCGGGGGCGGCTGCTCGGTGAGGGACACGGGCGTGACGCGCCCCAGCAAGGCGGCCAGGGTGGAACGCCAGCGTTCGTATTGCGAGCGATATTCTTCCAGCACGGCGCGGGCGCTTTGCACCCGGGACTCGGCCTGCACCACGTCGGAACGGGTACTGGCACCCATGTCGCTGCGCTGACGGGCCATGGTGGCAATGTCACCGACCCCGCGGATCTGCTCGCGGGCGATGGCGATCAACTGCTCGTAGCGGCGGGCCTCGATCCAGGCATAGGCGGTATCGCGCGCCAGGTCGTCCACTACCAGCAGGATGTTGGCCTGGGCACGGGCGGCAGCGGCCTGGGCGGCGCTGACCGCATGGTCCACCTTGCCGAAGTCGTACAGCATCTGCTTGAGCGAAAGGTTTACCGCCTGGCTGTTGCGGTCACCCCCATAGCCGGTGTCATAGCCGGTGCGGATACCACCGGAAATCTGCGGGTAATAACCCGCTCGGGCGACGTTGATGCCCTCGCCCTGCTTGTAGAGGTCGCCGATGGCCTCGGCGATGCTCGGGTGCCATTGCGCGGCCTGCAGCACCGCATCGGACAACCCCAGGCGCTGTGCGCTGGCTACCGGCACTATGCCTGTGGCGGGGCGGGTGGGTACGGCACCTGGCGCATCACGTAACAGCGATGGGCCAATCTGGCGCAACGTCGGGTCCAGGTCATCGGCGGCTTGGGCCGCCGGGTAAAGGTTCATGGCCAGGAGCCCGAAGGCCCCCAGCAACAACGGTGACAGCGCACTGCTTCGCTTCACTGAGTGTCCTTACTGCTGATCATCATCCATGCCGCCGGGTAAACCCGGCGGGTGTGCAACGGCCTCAAACCACATGAATACCGTTCTGTACCCACAATTGATGGCTCGGGTCCTCCTGGGCCGTGTATTGGTTATAGTCGATACCGTCCAGGCTGTGGTTGCCGATGCGGTTCCAGGTGTCGGTCATCAGCACCGTGTCGTGCTCGTCACCCTTGATGATCAGGGTGTCGTTGGCGCTGTCGGTCACCGCCACCACGTCAGCCAGGCTGAGGGTGAGCGCCACGGCGCTGGTAGCGTTGAGGTCGATCACCTCCAGGTCATGCACCTGCCCGGCCAGGTTGGCCAGTTCGATGCTGGCATCGCCACCGCCCCACAGCAGGGCATCGTTGCCGGTGCCGGTATCCACGCTGACGAAGCCGTTATCCAGGGTGACCTGGGTGCCAGTATCCGCGTGGCTGGCCACCGCCGTGTTGCTGCCATCATCGCTGTCGACGGCCACCTCACCGGCGGTAGCCGCCGCCAGGGTGCTCAGCGCGACGCCTTCGTCACTGGCATCTGCCACCAAGGCACTGCTGGTGGTGAAGCCGGTGACAGGGTCCAGGTTGATGGTGAGTGTGGCCGTGTCGGTGGTGCCATTGGGGTGGGTCAGCTCGTAGGTGAAGGTTTCTTTCTGGCCGACCACCGCCGAGGTCAGCCCGGCGTTGAGCGTGTAGTTGTAGCTGCCGTCGGCAAACACCACCAAGGTGCCGTAAGTGCCCTGCACGCTGGCACCGTTGTAGCCGGGCAGGGTGAAGGTGTTGGCTGCGGTCAGCACGCTGAGCACCGTCAGTGGCGAGCCCAGGTTGTCTGCCCCCGCGCCGTCTGTCAGCAGGTTGCCTGACACAGGCGTGTAGTTGCCGACCACGAACTCGTTGAGGTGAGTGGCCGTGGCATTGACGGTGGTAGTGAGCGAGCTGAGCAGGCCGATACCGCCGGCCGTTACGCGCACGTGGTAGGTACCCGCCCCCTGGTTCTGGAAGGTGTACCCGGCGCCCCCGCCCAGCAGGCTGAGCAGCGAGGTACCGGCCACGGTCTGCACGGTCACGTACTGCCCGGTAGTGGGGTTGAGCTTGAGCAGCTCCAGCGTGGTGCCATTGAGCAGGCCCAACAGGTTGGTGGAGTTGAGCACCACTTGCAGGTCGGCGGAGGTATTGGCCGCCACGGTGGTGGTGTAGGTTGCCGAGCGGCTGCCGAGCACTGGCAGCGACAGCGCCGCGAAGGTGGTACTGCTGGAGGTCTGCAGGTTGACCAGGCTGATGTTGGTGTTGTCTACGTCGTTCACCGCATCCACCACGGTGGCAGGCGCTGCGTAGTTGTTGTCATTCCAGGTTTCGGTAGCCTGCGGGCTATCGATGCGCACATACAGGTTGGCCGTGTCGGACTTGCCGTTGGGGTGCACCAGCTGGTAACTGAACACATCCACCTTGCCAACGCTGGCGGGGCTGCCGTTGGGGGTGTAGGTGTAGCTGCCATCCCCACGGATCACCAGTGTGCCGTATAGCCCTTGCACGGTGGTGGCGCTGCCTGCGCTGATGTAGCTGCCGGCCTTGAGCACCTGCAGTACCGCTTCGCTGTCCGGGCCGCGCGCGTCCACGCTGCCGTCAATGCCCACATCGGTAATCACGTTGCCCGAAGCGGCAGTGCCGGTACCGGTGAACTGCGTCAGGCTGGTGGTTTGCACCTCCAGCGCGGTCGTCACGGTGGTCAGCAGGCCGATACCGCCGCTGCCTACCGTCAGCCGATAGTCGCCGGCCAGCAGTTCGCCGATGCCCACGCGTATGCCCTGGCCCAGCGGCAGCAGCACCAGGTCGAGCAGGCCCTGGCTGTTGCCGGTCGCCAGGGTTACCCAGTTGCCGCTGGCATTCTTCACCTGCAGGGTGAAGGTGGCATTGTCCAGCAGCGCCAGGGCACTGTCAGTCTTCAGTGTCAGGGTAGGGTCAGCCGTGGTCCCGGCTGCTACGGTCCAGGTGAAGGTTTTGCTGAAGCCCGCGAGCAAGGTGCTGAACGTGTCCTGGTACACCCGCGTGCTCACCACCGGCGCCAGGTTGACCACGGCGGTGGCCAGGTTGTCGCTGGCAATGACCGGCGCGTTGGCATCCACATCGGGCGCCGTTACGGTGACATTGCCGGACAGGTTACCGCGTGGGTCGCTGAGGGTGACAGACACCACCTGGCCGTTGTCCTGCGGCGGGTTCAGGGTGAGGGTGAAGGTACCGTTGGCCTGCACCGTGCCGGTCTGCAGCACTGTGCCGGTGGCACTGCGTACGGTGACCGTGGCACCCACTTCACCGGTACCGGTCAGGCTGCTGCCGTCGGCGCTGAACTGCAGGTTGCCGGCAGCAGCGGGCGGGGTGAGGTCTGGCGCGGTCAGCGCAGTGCTGGTCGAGACGTTACCTGCACCGTCGGTGAGCGTCACCGTGAGGGCCTGGTTGTCGATTTGCGCAGCGGCCAGGCTGACCACGAACAGTCCGTTGCTGCCTACCGTCGCGGTACCCAGCACGGTGCCTGCGCTGTTGCGCACGATGGCTGTGCTACCCACCTGACCAGAGCCGCTCACCGCAGTACCCAGGGCATTGATGGTGGCCACGGGTGCGGCCGGTGGCGTGGTGTCCGGGGCGGCCAGGCTCACACTGCCCGACAGGTTGCCAGCAGCATCGGCCTGGCGCACCACCAGCAACTGGCCGTCGTTCTGTGGTGTGGTCAGGGTAATGCTGAAGGCGCCATTGGCCTGCACCAGGCCGCTGCCCAGCTGCCCACCAGGGCCCTGCACGGTCACGGTAGCGCCCGCCTCACCGTTGCCGGTCAGTACAGTACCTGTGCCGTTTATGGCAACGTTGGTGGGGGCGGCGGGGGGCTGCACGTCGGCAGCGGTGAAGCTGGTGCTGGCAGACACGTTGCCTGCTCGGTCGGCCTGGCTCAGGCTCAACACCTGGCCGTTCAACTGGGCAGCATTCAGGTTGACGCTGAAGTTGCCGGCGGTATTCACCACCGCAGTGCCCAGCACGGCATTGCTGGCATCACGCACGGTGACGGTGGCACCTGCCTCGCCATTGCCGGTCAGTACCAGGCCATTGGGCGACAGCGCGATCACCACCGGGTTGGCCGGTGGGGTGATGTCCGCTGCCACCACGAAGGTTGGCTGCGATTCGCCCCCCACCAGCGCCACGGCGGTTACCGTCAGCTGCTGGCCGTTCAGTTGCGGCGTATTCAGTTGCAGGCTGAAGGCGCCGTTGAGGGTGGCGCCGCCCACGCCGATCTGATTGCCCGCGGCATCGTAAACCCGAATGCCGGTACCGGTAGGCGCGTTGCCCGTCAGCGTCAGGCCGTCGCCGGCCAGCACCACGTTGGTGGGCGGCACCGGTGGCGCTGCCAAGGGGGTGATGTACGTCACGCTGGCAGAGGTGTTGGACGCCGCGTCGGTCTGGTAGATCACCAGGCTGGCCACCGACCCAGCGGCTGGCTGCGTGACGATCTGGAACGTACCTGCCTCGCTTACCTCGCCAGTGCCGATCACCTGGTTGTTCTTGCTGATGGTGACGGTGGCGCCAGGTTCGCCACGGCCCGTGATCACGGTGAACGTGTTGTCCACCGCCAGGTCGGTGACGGGGGCAGGCGGGGAGGTATCCCGGGCCTGCAGAGTTGCGGGTATCGACTCGTTGCCGGCCGCGTCTGTAGACACGATGGTGAGCAACTGGCCGTTGTTCTGCAGAGGGTTCAGCGCAACCGTGAAGGCCCCGCCCTCGGGCACTTGCACAGTACCGACTTCGGCACCGTTCGGGCCGCGTACGCTAATGGTGCTGCCTGCCTCGGCAGTACCGGTGAGTGTCGCGCCCAAGGGGTCCAGCACCAGGTTTGACGGCTGTACCGGGGGTGTCAGGTCAGGCGCCTCAAGTGCCAGAGCCGGTGATGGATTGCCGGTGGCATCCTGGGCAATCACCGAGAGTGTCTGGCCGTTGACCTGCGCCGGCACCAATGCCAACACGAAGGTGCCGTCAGCCGCCACCACGGCCTGACCGATCAGGTCGCCTGCATTGTTCAGCACAGTGACGCGCGCGCCGGCCTCGGCCGTACCCACCACCTGGGTACCACTGTCGTTGATGGTGGCTACCACGGCAGCCGGTGGGGTGATGTCCAGGGCTGTGAGGCTGTTGATGGGGGAGACGTTGCCCGCCGCGTCTGTCAGGGTTACCTGCAACACCTGGCCGTTGAGCTGGGCGGCGTCCAGTTGCACGGTGAAGATGCCGGCCGGGGTCACTTGGCCGGTACCTATCTGGCTGGTGCCGACGAATACCCGCACGGTGGCGCCCGGTTCGCCGATACCGCCCAGCGTGTCACCCGCCACGCTCAGCTGCAACGCCGTGGCTGCGGCCGGCGGGGTCAGGTCTGGTGCCACTACGCTGACCGGTTCGCTGACGTTGCCGGGTGGGTCGGCCTGATGCACCGACAGCACCTGGTTGTCGATTTGCGCAGGCGACAGTTCCACGCGGAAGCTGCCATCGGCAAGCACCGTGCCCGTGCCTAGCCGCACGCCGGCCGCGTTGCTGACGGTGACCGTAGCGCCGGCCTCACCCCGGCCGGTAACCACGCTGCCGTCGGCATTGATGGTGACTTGGGTGAGGGCGTCAGGCGGGGTGAAGTCCGGCGTCTGCAGGGTCGCCACTGCAGACACGTTACCGGCAGCGTCTGCCTGGGTGAAGCTGAGCAATTCGGCATTGCTCAGCGCGGGGTTGAGGTCAAGGGTGAAGTGGCCGCTGGCGTCTACCGTGGCGCTGCCAAGGGTTTCACCCTCGGCGTTTTTCACCGTGACCAGCGCGCCGGCTTCGCCACGGCCAGTAATGGTGACACCGTTGCTGGAGATGGCGAGCTCGCCGGGGGCAGCCGGCGGTGTGGTGTCCGGTGCCGTTATGACGCTGGGGAGCGACTGGTTGCCGGCCGCATCGGTGAGCAGCACTTCCACTTGCTGCCCATTGGCCTGGGGCGCCGCCAGGCTGACCTGGAAGGTGCCGTCGCCGCGCACGGTCGAGGTGCCCAGCACACTGCCGTCGGCAGCCAATACCCGTACCGCTGCGCCTGCCTCGCCCGTGCCGTTGAGCAGCGAACCGCCGCCGGCAAATGCCAGGCCCTGGGCAGGCTCGGGTGCGATGCGGTCAGGCACCACCAGGCTGACGCTGTTGGACTCGTTACCGGCCGCGTCGGTCTGGCTGGCGCTCAGCACTTCGCCGTTGAGTTGGGCCACCAGCAGGGTGGAGCTGAAGCGGCCATCGGGGTTCACCACGGCGGTGCCGAGGTCGACGCCGCCTGCGCCGGTAATGGTCACGGTTGCACCGGGCTCACCGAGGCCGGTCAGTACCAGGCCGTCGTTGGACAGCACCAGTGCACTCAGCGGTTGCGGCGCAGTGGTGTCAGGGGCCTGCAGGGTTGCAGGCAGGGACACCGCACCATCGGTGCCGAGCGCGTCTACCCGCAGGACCTCGCCGTTGGCCTGGGCGCTGCCCAGGTTGACGGTGAAGGTTCCATCGTTGGCTACCTGGCCACTGCCCAGCAATTCATCGTTGGAGCCATAGACCCTGACCGTGGTGCCACTGGCGGCCGTGCCCGATACCGACAGGCCGTTGGCGGCCAGCGTCAGGTTTTCGGGTGTCTGCGGTGCAAGCACGCCAGGTGCGGTGATGGTCTGGGCAACCGAGAGGTTCTGCGCCGCATCGGCCTGCACCACGCTCAAGAGCGTGCCTACAGGCGCGGCTGGGTCGAGGGTGACGCTGAAGCGGCCATCCGCTGCGACCTGGGCAGTGCCCAGCAGGGTGCCGTCGGCGGCGCTGACCCTGACCGTGGCCCCCACTTCACCATGGCCTACAAGGGAGGTGCCGTCGGCCGACACGGCCAGGTTGGTCACCGCTGCTGGCGGCGTGGTGTCCAGGGCCGTATAGGTGGCCACGGGCGACACATTGCCTGCGGCATCGGTCGCCGTTACCTGTAAGGTCTGCCCGTTGGTCTGTGGCGTATCCAGGGTGATCTGGAAGGTGCCGTTGCTGGCCACCCGAGCAGAGCCCAGGACACTGCCAGTGGCATCGCGCACGGCCACCGTGCTGCCTGCCTCGGCACTGCCGGTGAGTTGCAACCCACTGGCCGCCAACAGCAGATTGGCGGGCGCAGCCGGTGGCGTGAAGTCCGGTGCGGTGATCGCCACGGCGGGCGAGGTGTTGTTGCCGGCGTCGGTCTGGGTCACGCTCAGGCGCTGGGCATTGAGCTGGGCGCTATCCAGGGTCAGGGTGAAACTGCCATTGGCCGCGACCAGGCCGGTACCGATGATGGTGCCGTCGATGCCGCGCACGGTAACCGTGGCGCCTGCTTCACCCAGGCCGGTGAGGGTCAGGCCATTGTTGTTCAGGGCTACGTTGGTCAGCGCAGCGGGCGGGGTCAGGTCCGGGGTGAGCAGCGTGACGGCGGTCGACGTATTGCCGGCTGCGTCTACCTGGGTTACCCCAATCGCCTGGCCACTGACCTGCGGCGTATCGAACACCACAGTGAAGCGGCCATCGGTACCCACGCTGGCAGTGCCCAGTACGGCGCCGGAGGCGTTGCGCACCTGCACTGTGGCGCCTGGCTCACCGCTGCCGGACAACTGCCGGCCATCCAGGCTCAGCTGCGGGTTGCCCACCGCCGCAGGCGGAGTGCGGTCGGGCGTCAGCACGCTGGCAGGGCCGGACACGTTACCCGCAGCATCGCTCAGGGTCACCTGCAGGGCACTGCCGGTGGTTTGGGCGCTGGGCAGGGTGATTTGGAACTGCCCGCTTTGGTTGACCGTACCGGTAGCCAGCACGGCGCCGCTGGCATCACGTACCGTGACGGTGGCGCCGGCCTCGCCTTGCCCGCTGAGCACAGTGGCGGCACTGTTGAGGCTAAGATTGCTGGCGGCCGGTGGGGCCTGCAGATCGGGTGCCTGCAAGGTAGCGGCCAGCGACACGTTGCCGGCAGCATCGGCCTGGGTCACGACCAGGTTCTGTGCGTTGACCACCGCAGGGACCAAGTTGACCGTGAACAAGCCGTTGGCGCCCACTGTCGCCGTACCCAACAGGTTGCCCTGGCCATCCATGACCCTGACAGTGGCGCCGACCTCACCTTGGCCGGTCAGCGTGCTGCCAATCCTGTCGATGGCAATGGCGGTGGGGGCGTCCGGCGCCGTAGTGTCTTCTGCCACTACGGTGGCAGGCACCGAAGGCTGCCCGCCTGCGCTGGCGCGAGCGGTCACGTGCAACGTCTGGGCGTTGAGCTGCGCATTCAGGAAGAACACGCGGAAGATGCCATCACTGCCCACTGTGGCTGTGCCGAGGGTTGCCCCTGCCGAGGTTACGGTAATCAGCGACCCCACGGTGCCTTGGCCGGTCAGCAGGAACCCGTCGGCGCTGATGGCCAGGCCGCTCGGGGTGGCCAGTTCATTGCCGGTCGGGCCTGCCAGCGGCACATTGGGAGAGGCGTTGCCTGCCGGGTCGACCACCACCACGTTCACGGTTTCGCCAGCCGTCAGCGGCGGCACTACCGGTACCACGAAGGTGCCATCTGCACTCACGGTTTCACTGCCGCGCTCGCTGCCATCGGGGTTACGGATAACCACCGTGCTGCCAGGCTCGGCGCCGCCGCCTACCACAGCGCCATCGGGGCTGATGGTGACATCGGTCGCCGGCAGCGGTGGGGTGGTGTCCGGGGCGGTAACGGTGATGGGGGCGGTGGCGTTGCCCGCTTGGTCGGTGACCACTACAGTCAGCGGCTCACCATTGAGTAGCGGAGTCGGCAGAGGGACGCTGAAGCTGCCGTCGCCAGTGACCGGCACGGTGATTTCCAGGCCGGTGCTGTCGCGTACGGTCACGGTCGCTGCGCCCGGCGCACTGCCGGAGACCCCGATGCCGTCTTCGCTCACTTGCACGCCGGTAGGCAGTTGAGGCGGGGTGATGTCGGGGGCGGTGATCTGCCCAGGTTGCGATGAGTTGCCGGCAGCGTCTACCAACACCACGTTCAGCAACTGGCCATCCAGCTGGGCGGGCGACAGCGGCACCGTGAAGTTGCCACCTGCCGGCACCTGCACACTGCCCAGTACCGCGCCGTTGGCATTGCGCACTTCTACTGTGGCACCAGGCTCGCCGATACCCTGCAGGGCATCACCACCCGGATTGATCGCAAGGCCGGTGGCAGTGGCGGGTGGGGTGATGTCATCGGCGATGAACGTGGCCGAGGGGGAGACATTGCCCTGGCTGTCGCTCAACACCACCGACAACACTTCGCCGTTGGTTTGTGGCGGGGTGAGTGACACCTCGAAGTTGCCCTGTGCATCTACCTGCACGCTGCCCAGCAACGCACCACTGGCACTGCGTACTTCAACGATGGTACCCGCTTCACCCTGGCCGGTCAGCAGTGTGCCAGCCAGGTTCAGCGCCAGCCCATCTGCTGGCAAAGGGGGCTCCAGGTCTGGCGCGATGAGGGTGCCTGCAGGTGAGAGGTTGCCAGCAGGGTCCGCCTGGGTCACCGACAGGGTCTGCCCGTTGAGCTGGGGCGGTGACAGGGTAACGCTGAAGCTGCCATCTGCCTGCACCACGGCGGTACCGAGGGGCGCGCCAGCGCTGCCGGTGACGGTAACCCGTGCACCCGGTTCGCCGATGCCGGCCAGCAACACGCCATCGGCGGTCAGGGTGAGTTCACCGGGCACTGCCGGTGGCTCGTTGTCGGGCGCCATCAGGTCAACGGCCACAGACAGGTTGCCGGCCAGGTCACGCTGCTCGATGCTCAGCATCTGGCCGTTGGTCTGCGGGGGCACCAGTGCTACTTCGAAGGCGCCGTTGGCGCCCACCTGGGCAGTGCCAAGTACGGTGCCGTCCGGGGCGCGCACGCTCACTGTCGCACCTGGCTCGCCAGTGCCTGTGACCACGCTGCCTTCGCCGTTGATCGCCGCACCGGTGACGGCTAGCGGTGGTGTGGTATCGGGCGCCGTGAAGGGCACTGGCCCGGCGCTGTTGCCCAGGCTGTCGGTCGCCTCGACGGTGAGGTTTTCACCATTGCGCTGCGCGGCTGCGAGGGTGACATCGAAGCGGCCATCGGCACCGACGGTGGTGACACCCAGCACAGCGCCATTTGCAGCGCGTACGGTGATGATCGACCCAACCTGGCCCACCCCGGTGAGGTGCAGGCCGGCAGTGTCGATACTCAAACCCGACGGCTGTAGCGGGCCGTCCAGGTCGGGTGCGGTGACAGTAGTGCTCGAGCTGTTGCCGGCGGCATCGCGCAGCACCACTTCCAGTACCTGGCCATCGGTTTGTGGCGGGGTCAGTTGCACGCTGATCACGCCGTTGGCGCCTACCTGCGCCGTACCCAGCAGCGTGCCCTGGGCATCGGTGACCTCGACGGTGGTGCCGGCCTCACCGCGGCCGGTCAGCACGCTGCCATTGGCGCTCAGTTGCAGGTCGGTCGGCTCGCTGGGGGCGGTGATGTCCGGGGCAATCACTTGCACCGGCAGGGAGCGGTTGCCACCGTTATCGATGGCTACCACGTCCAGGGTTTCACCGTTGGCCTGCGGCGGTTGCAGGCCGAGGGTGAAATCACCGTTGGCGCCGGCTTGGGCGCTGCCCAGCAGGGTGCCCTGGGCGTCACGTACTTCAACTTGGCTATTGGCCGGCGCGGTACCGCTGACGCTGCTACCGTCAGCGGCCACCACGATTGCACTCGGGCTGGCCGGTATCGGCGCCTGCGGCACGGTCACATTAGTGGCAATGGACGTGTTGCCGGCGGCATCGGTTTGCACCAGCACCAGGGCCTCGCCTGCGCTCAGCGCAGTACCCAGGTTCACGACGAAGGTGCCGTTGGTAGCCACCGTTGCGGTGCCCAGCACGTCGCCATTGGTATTGCGTACCTGCACCGTGGCCCCCGCTTCGCCGTGCCCAGCAACGGCAAGGCTACCGGCGCCGGTGACTACATCGGTAATGGCGGCCGGTGGGGTGATGTCCGGGGCGGTGTAGGCCAATGGCAGTGAGGTGTTGCCAGCAGTGTCGGTCACGGTAATCGACAGTGCCTCGCCATTGGCCTGCGGCGGAGTCAGCGTGAGGCTGAACGTGCCTGAGCCTTGCACGATGGCATTGCCGATCAGGTTGCCTGCTGCGTCGCGCACCTCGACCCGCGCGCCGGCTTCGGCTGTGCCGGTCAGGGTGACGCCCGCACTGAGTACCAGGTCAGTTGGCTGCGCAGGCGGCACCTGGTCGGGTGCGCTCAGCGAAACCGGCGTAGACACATTGCCCGCCGCATCGGTCAGGGTGACCTGCAGCGCAGAACCGTCCACCACTGGCGGCTGCAGTTGCACCACGAAGCCGCCGTCGGCCTGCACGGTCGCGCTTGCCAGCAACTGCCCCTGGTCATTGCGCACCTGCACGGTGGTGCCTGCTTCGCCACGGCCCGAGACGGTGCCGCCGTTGGCACTGATGGCCAGGTCTGTTGCAGGTTGGGGTGGGGTGGTATCGATGCCGGTGTCGATGGTCGGCGCAGTCACCAACCCGGGGGCGGAGGTGTTGCCCGCCGTGTCGGTGGCCGTGACCTGCAATTGCTCGCCCGCCACCTGCGCAGGTGTCAGGCCGATGCTGAAGGCGCCGGTGGCACCCACCACAGCCGAGCCCAATACCGTGACGCCGTCCGCCGCGAGTACGCGTACGGTACTGCCTGCCTCCGCGCGGCCTGTCACTACACTGCCGTCAGCGCTGACCAGCAGCTGACCGGGTTCCTGTGGCGGGGTGATGTCCGGCGCTGTGATCTGTACGGGCAGCGACGCGGCGCCATTGCTGTCGACGGCGACCACGTCCAGCAACTGACCGTTGGCCTGGGCAGGTTGAAGGGGGACGGTGAAGGTGCCTTCGGCCCCGACTACCACACCGCCTACCAGCGTGCCATCGGCATCGCGTACTTGCACGCGGCTGCCAGCAGGGGCAGTGCCGCTGATGCTGCTGCCGTCCTCGGCAACGACCAGGCCAGTTGGGCTGGCAGGCGTCGGCAGGGTCGGTACCTCGAACACCAGCGCCTGAGAAGCATTGCCGCTGGGGTCGGTCTGCACGAGCGTCAATTGCGCGCCGGGCAGGGCAGGCGTGTCAAGGTTGAGCAGGAATGTGCCGTTGACACCCACCACGCCGCTGCCGATTAGCGCACCATTGCCATCGCGCACTTCGATAGACGCGCCGGCTTCGCCGCGACCGCTCAGGGTGAGGCCGGCGTTGCCGACCACGATGTTGCTGACGGGGGCTGGCGGGGTGATGTCCGGGGCGTCGAACTGCAGTGGCGCAGAGCGGTTGCCAGCGGCGTCCACCAGGCGTACGTCCAGCACTTCACCGTTGGCTTGAGTTGGCGACAGGGTAAGGCTGAAGGTGCCGTCTGCTGCAACGCTGCCGGTGCCAACCAATACGCCGGCCGCTGTGCGTACCTCTACGGTGGCGCCAGGTTCACCGCGGCCGGTAAAAGTGGCCCCAGCGTCCAGGGCAAGGTCGGTGGGCTGTGCCGGGGCCTGCAGGTCTGGGCTGACTACCGTTGCCGGTGGCGAAACATTGCCTGCGGCATCAGTGAGCACTACTTGCAGGCTGCTGCCATCCCTTACTGCAGGGTCGAGAGTGAGCTGGAACGTGCCATCCGCGTTGACGCTGCCGCTGACCAGCAGGTTGCCTTGGGTGTCACGCACTTGCACCGTGGCGCCGGCTTCGCCTCGGCCGCTCAGCAGGGCGCCGGCCAAGCCGATGACCAGGTCAGTGGGCGCGAGCGGCGGGGTGGTGTCGCCGCCATCGATATCCGGGGCGGTGATGCTGCCTGCGCCGGAGACGTTGCCGGCGCCATCGGTGGCAGTCACTTGCAACACCTCGCCATTCACTTGTGGCGGGGCCAGGGTGACGCTGAAGCTGCCGGTGGCACCCACCACGACGCTGCCTAGCACCGTGGTGCCGTCGGCAGCCAGGACTCGGATGGTACTGCCCGGCTCGCCGCGCCCACTTACCTGGGTGCCATCTGCATTGATCGCCAGTTCGCTTGGGGTGGCCGGGGGTGTGATGTCGGGGGCTGTGATTTGGGCAGGCAGGGAAGACAGGCCGTTTTCGATGGCGACTACGTCCAGCAATTCACCGTTGGCTTGGGCTGGATTCAGCGGGATGCTGAAGGTGCCATCGGCATTGGCGGTGGCGCTGCCGATCAGCGTGCCGTCCGTGTCGCGCACTTCGACGCGTGCACCCGCGAGTGCGGTACCGGTGAGCGCTGTACCGTCCGCGTTGACGGTCAGGTTGGTCGGGCTCTCCGGCGCGGTGGTAAGAGGGACCTCGTAATCCACGGCGACCGAAGCGTTACCGCTTGGGTCAATCTGCACCAGGCTCAATTGCTCGCCGGGCTGTGCAGCAGGATCAAGGCTGACCAAGAAGGTGCCATTGGCAGTGACCACGCCACGGCCCAGTAGATTACCGTCGGCGTCACGCACTTCGACGGTGGCGCCGGCTTCGCCTCGCCCGCTCAGGGCAGTGCCGCCAGGGCCGACCAGGATATTGGTCACCGCATCGGGCGGGGTGATGTCGGGTGCATCGAATTGCAGAGGTGCCGACACGTTACCGGCAGCATCGACCAGCCGTACATCCAGTGCCTGGCCGTTGGCCTGGGCTGGCGACAAGGTCAGGCTGAACAGCCCATCAGCCCCGACAACGCCAGTGCCGATCAGAGTGCCAGCGGCATCACGCACCTGAACTGTGGCGCCTGGTTCACCGCGGCCGGTGAAGGTCACGCCGTCTGCCAGGGCCAGGTCGGTGGGTTGTGCGGGAGCAGTGAGGTCCGGCGAGGCGACGCTGCCGGGGGGCGATACATTGCCAGCGGCATCGGTGAGGGTGACTTGCAGGGTGCTGCCGTCTTTCACCGCGGGGTTCAGCGACACTGCAAATGCGCCATTCGGCCCCACGGTTCCAATGGCAATGACATTACCTGCGGCATCACGAATCTGTACGGTAGCACCGGCTTCGCCGCGACCGGTGAGCAGAGTGCCCGCTGAACCGATCGCCAGATCCACCGGGGCAGCTGGTGGCGTGGTATCGACGCCGTCGATATCAGGCGCCGTAAGCGTACTGGCTTCGGAAGTATTGCCAGCAGCATCAGTGGCAGTGGCGCGCAGCACTTCGCCGTCTACCTGTGGCGGGCTGAGGGTTATGTTGAAAATGCCCGTTGGTCCTACCAGTGCGGTGCCGAGTTGCGTGCCGTCGGCAGTGGTTACACGCACGGTGCTGCCGGGCTCTGCACGACCGGTCACCAGAGTACCGTCAGCGCTTATCGTAAGTTGGGTTGGCGCATCTGGCGCGGTGATGTCAGGTGCCGTGACTTGGGCGGGGAGTGAAGACAGGCCGTTTTCGATGGCGACCACATCCAGCAATTCGCCGTTGGCTTGGGCTGGATTCAGCGTGATGCTAAAGGTGCCATCGGCATTGGCGACAGCACTGCCAATCAACGTGCCATCTGCCCCACGGACTTCTACGCGAGAGCCAGCCGGCGCAGTACCGGTCAGCGCTGTACCGTCCGCGTTGACGGTCAGGTTGGTCGGGCTCTCCGGCGCGGTGGTAAGAGGGACCTCGTAATCCACGGCGACCGAAGCGTTACCGCTTGGGTCAATCTGCACCAGGCTCAATTGCTCGCCGGGCTGTGCAGCAGGATCAAGGCTGACCAAGAAGGTGCCATTGGCAGTGACCACGCCACGGCCCAGTAGATTACCGTCGGCGTCACGCACTTCGACGGTGGCGCCGGCTTCGCCTCGCCCGCTCAGGGCAGTGCCGCCAGGGCCGACCAGGATATTGGTCACCGCATCGGGCGGGGTGATGTCGGGTGCATCGAATTGCAGAGGTGCAGAAACGTTACCGGCAGCATCGACCAGCCTTACATCCAGGGCTTGGCCGTTGGCCTGGGCAGGGGACAAGGTCAGGCTGAACAGCCCATCAGCCCCGACAACGCCAGTGCCGATCAGAGTGCCAGCGGCATCACGCACCTGAACTGTGGCGCCTGGTTCACCGCGGCCGGTGAAGGTCACGCCGTCTGCCAGGGCCAGGTCGATGGGTTGTGCGGGAGCAGTGAGGTCCGGCGAGGCGACGCTGCCGGGGGGCGATACATTGCCAGCGGCATCGGTGAGGGTGACTTGCAGGGTGCTGCCGTCTTTCACTGCGGGGTTGAGCGACACTGCAAATATGCCATCCGGTCCTACAGTCCCGGTGGCGATGACATTACCTGCGGCATCACGAATCTGTACGGTAGCACCGACTTCGCCGCGACCGGTAAGCTGAGTGCCCGCTAAACCGATCGCCAGATCCACTGGGGCAGACGGTGGCGTGGTATCGACGCCGTCGATGTCCGGCGCGGTCACGGTGCTGGCAGTGGATGTATTGCCAGCGGCATCTGTAGCGGTGGCTTGCAGCACTTCGCCATCCACCTGGGGTGGCGTCAGGCTGATGCTGAACAAGCCTGTTGCGCCGACCACTGCGGTGCCAAGCTGAGTGCCGTTAGCAGCCAATATACGTACGGTGCTACCCGGTTCTGCGCGACCAGTAATCACAGTGCCGTCTGCGCTGACGGCCAATTCGGTCGGTGCCGCAGGTGCAGTGATATCGGGTGCAGTGACTTGGGCGGGGAGGGAAGACAGGCCGTCTTGAATGGCGACCACATCCAGCAATTCACCGTTGGCCTGGGCTGGATTGAGCGGGATGCTGAAGGTGCCATCGGCATTGGCGACAGCACTACCAATCAACGTGCCGTCTGCCCCACGGACTTCTACGCGAGAGCCAGCCGGCGCAGTACCCGTCAGCGCTGTACCGTCCGCACTAATGGCCAGATTGGTTGGGCTTTCTGGTGCAGTAGTAACGGGAACCTCGTAATCCACGGCAACCGAAGCGTTACCGCTTGGGTCGATCTGCACCAGGCTCAATTGCTCGCCCGGCTGTGCAGCAGGATCGAGGCTGACCAGGAAGGTGCCATTGGCAGTGACCACGCCACGACCCAGTAGATTACCGTCGGCGTCCCGTACCTCGACGGTGGCGCCGGCTTCGCCTCGCCCGCTCAGGGCAGTGCCGCCAGGGCCGATCAGGATGTTTGTCACCGCATCTGGCGGGGTGATGTCGGGTGCATCGAATTGCAGGGGTGCAGAAGCGTTACCGGCAGCATCCACCAGGCGCACATCCAGGGCTTGGCCGTTGGCCTGGGCAGGGGACAAGGTCAGGCTGAACAGCCCGTCCGAACCGACAACGCCAGTGCCGATCAGGGCGCCAGCGGCATCACGCACCTGAACCGTGGCGCCTGGTTCACCGCGGCCGGTGAAGGTCACGCCGTCTGCCAAGGCCAGGTCGGTGGGTTGTGCGGGAGCAGTGAGGTCCGGCGAGGCGACGCTGCCGGGGGGCGATACATTGCCAGCGGCATCGGTGAGAGTGACTTGCAGGGTGCTCCCGTCTTTCACAGCAGGGTCCAGCGACACTGCAAATGTGCCATCCGGCCCGACAGTCCCAGTGGCAATGACATTACCTGCGGCATCACGCACCTGCACGGTGGTGCCGGCTTCACCTCGGCCAGTCAGTCGCGTACCGGCAAGACCAACCACCAGATCGACCGGTGCACCAGGCGGTGTGGTATCGACGCCGTCGATGTCCGGCGCAGTGATGGTGGCGCCGGGTGAAAGGTTGCCGGCCGCATCGGTAGCCGTCACCGTCAAGCCTTGCCCATCTGTCTGGGCAGGTTGCAGGGTGATGCTGAACAGCCCATCGGCACCGGCTGTAGCAGTGCCCAACAACACCCCACCCGCGCCCCTTACCGCGACGCTCGAGCCCGGCTCGGCGCGGCCTGTGAGCGTTGTGCCTTGAGCGCTCACAGCCAGATCAGTCGGTGCGAGAGGGGGGGTCAGATCGGGTGCAGTGATGCTGCCGGCCAGCGAGACATTGCCGGCGGCATCGGTCAAGGTCACCTGCAAACTCTCGCTGTTGATCTGCGCAGGGCTCAATACAACGCTGAAGCTGCCGTCAGCTGCCACACTGCCGCTGCCGATCACATTGCCAGCGGCGTCGCGGACGTTCACGGTGGTGCCTGGTTCACCCCGGCCGGTCAGCGTAACGCCCTGGGCGTCGATCGCCAGATCGCCAGGGGGAAGCGGGGCGGTCGCATCCGGGGCAGTGACCGTTCCCGGTGCCGACTCGTTGCCAGCCCCGTCGGTCAAGGTTACCTGCAGGTTCTCGTTGTTGACCTGCGGTGGGTTGAGCGCAACCTCGAAGCTACCGTCTGCGCCAACGGTGCCATTACCAATCACGTTCCCCGCCGCATCCCGGACATTGACCGTAGCGCCTGCCTCGCCACGGCCGGAAAGGCGCAGCCCGTCGGGTGATACCAGCAAGTCGATGGGTGTCGCCGGGGCTGTGGTATCCGGTGCTGGGGTGCTGCCACCGCCACCTCCGCCACCTCCGCCACCGGAAACCGCTGCTGCACCACCCCCTACACCCAGCAGGCTAAGGCCCGCAATTGCCCAGGTTGGCATCGCTTCACCCGCTGTACCGATGCCGGCTACCAGCTCGTCCAGCGAGGCGACCTCATTGAAGGTGAAGCCGGTGAATGCCGCCGCGTCGTAGTCAGCGTGCCACAGGGTGCCGTCTTCGCCGACGAAGACCATGTCGCTGCCGACGCCTGCCTGGTTCACCGCGAAGAAATTACCGATGGTGACTTTTTCGCCGGACTTGAGGGTGACGATCAGGTCTTGCCCGCGCTGGGTGACGTTGGCGACCTGGTCGGGGGAGACGGGCATCTGGACCACACCGGGTCCGTTCAGGCTGATGTTGCCCCAGGCGTTCTGGGTGGCGACGGCGGATTGCTTATCGGCGACGACGATGTTTTCCATAGGTAGCTCCCTGCTGGTGTGCGAATCCCCCGGCCCGAAACCCTGGGGCCGCCACTGCGTCACCGGCCCTTGTAGAGCGCCTGCGCGCAGCCTCGACCGCCTGGTCAAGATGTGGGTGGTTAGGGAGATATAGCAGCCACGCAAGAAGCAACCAGATGGCTTTCTGGGTTAATCCTTTTGTGAGAAAACCTCAGCGAAGGCCCAGTCTGCGGGCCAATCGGCTCAGGTTGGCGCGGTCCAGGCCAAGCTCTCGGGAGGCAGCTGCCCAGTTTTCCTGATGCCGTTGCAGGCAGTTTTCGATCACCTGCCGCTGGTAGGCATCGACTGCTTCGCGCAGCCCGGTTGTGGGCAGCGGCGCCGCCGTATCGGGTTGCTGGGAGGGGGTGTCTACGGTTGGCAGTGCTGAGGGGCGCAGGTCCAGGTCGGCAGCCTCAAGGGTGAGGATGCGCGGGCGCTGTGCATGTTGCCCGAGGGCCTTGAGGGCGGAGCGGCCGATCAGGTGCTCCAGTTCGCGCACATTGCCAGGCCAGCCATAGGCAACCAGCGCCGCCTGCCCGTCAGGGCTCAGCCGAAGGCTGTTCAAACCCAGGCGTGATCGGTTCTGTTCCAGAAAATAACCCGCCAATAGCAGCACATCGCGGCCTCTTTCCCGCAGTGGGGGGACGTGCAGAGGGTACACGCTGAGGCGGTGATAAAAGTCTGCCCGGAAGCGGCCCTCGCGTACTTCAGCTGCCAGGTCGCGGTTGGTGGCTGCGATCAGGCGCACGTCCACGCGGTGCTCACGGTCCGAGCCCAGGCGCTGCAGCTGGCCGCTCTGCAGTACCCGAAGCAGTTTGGCTTGCACGGTCAACGGCAGTTCGCCCACCTCGTCAAGGAACAG
Source organism: Pseudomonas sp. S60 (assembly GCF_016647865.1). Lineage (NCBI taxonomy): Bacteria > Pseudomonadati > Pseudomonadota > Gammaproteobacteria > Pseudomonadales > Pseudomonadaceae > Pseudomonas > Pseudomonas sp. S60. The sequence continues at coordinate 87,552 of NZ_JACVVH010000021.1, forward strand.
GGTGCCACCGTTGGCCAGCTCGAACTTGCCGCGGCGCTCGCCGTGGGCGCCGGTGAACGCACCGCGGACATGGCCGAACAGTTCGCTTTCCACCAGGGTGTCCGGCAGGGCTGCGCAGTTCAGGCTGACCATCGGTTTGCCGGCACGGTTGCTCGCCTTGTGCAGCGCCTGGGCTACCAGCTCCTTGCCCACGCCGGTCTCGCCACTGATCAGCACGGTCAGGTCGCTGCCGCCCACCAGGCGAATTTCATCCACCAGGCGTTTGTGTGCAGGGCTCTGGCCGATCAGTTCCTTGTCCTGGCCGCTGGCCTGGCGGTACACCTCGGCGCGCTGGTGCTCGTCCTCGGCGCGCAGGGCCAGGTGCTCGATGCGCTCGGCAACGGTCACCGTAGCCGCGGCCAGGCTGGCGAACGCTTGCAGGGCGTCCAGCTCCAGGCTCTGGAACTGCCCGGGGGTCAGGGCGTCCAGGGTGACAAGCCCCCAGGGTTGTTCATCGACCATCAGCGGGCAGCCCATGCAGTCGTGAACCTCCAGGTCGACGCCTGGGGCGTTGACTAGGCCATCGTAGGGGTCCGGTAAGTCTGAGTCGCTAGGGAAGCGGGTAGGGGAAGGGCGGCTCAGCAGTTGCTGGAAGCGCGGGTGCTCACTGACGCGGAAGCGCCGGCCCAGTGTATCGGGACTCAGGCCATCCACCGCCAGCGGTACCAGCCATTCCCCGTCCAGGCGCAACAACGCTGCCGCGTCGCAGGGCAACAGGCTGCGCATGGCTTGCAAGAGCCTTCGATAGCGTTCCTGATCGGGCAGGTCTCGTGACAGGTCGCTGACCAGTGGCAGTAGGGCGGTGAGCAGGGGCTTTGCGGTCATATGGACTCCAGTGGGTCTATATGACTATACGCGTGGCGTTGTCGTTTTGACATGGTGATGATCGAAAGGCCCGGAATCACGGGCTCTACGAGTTGGCATGAATGGTGAAATGCCTAGGGCAATCATTCGAAGCCAAAGGCTCAGGAGTTACCCAATGCTCAATGCCGAACAACGTGCAATCATCAAGGCCACTGTGCCCCTGCTGGAAAGCGGTGGCGAGGCGCTGACCACCCATTTTTACCAGATGATGCTCGCCGAGTACCCGCAGGTGCGCCCGCTGTTCAACCAGGCCCACCAGGCCAGCGGTGACCAGCCCCGTGCGCTGGCCAACGGTGTGCTGATGTACGCCCGCCACATCGACCAGTTGGAGCAACTGGGTGGCCTGGTAGGGCAGATCATCAACAAGCACGTGGCTTTGCAAATTTTGCCTGAGCACTATCCCATCGTGGGCAGTTGCCTGCTGCGTGCCATCGAGGAAGTGCTGGGCAAGGACATTGCCACGCCTGCAGTCATCGACGCCTGGGCTGCCGCCTATGGGCAGTTGGCAGACATCCTGATCGGTGCCGAGGAAGGCCTGTACAAGCAGAAGGAAGAGGCCGAGGGCGGCTGGCGCGGTACTCGCGAGTTTCGCCTGGTGCGCCGCGAGCAGGAGAGCAGCGAGATCGTCTCGTTCTACTTTGCCCCGGTGGACGGCAAACCGGTGCTCAAGGCTGAGCCTGGCCAGTACATCGGCCTCAAACTGCTCATCGAGGGTGCCGAGCAGCGGCGCAACTACTCGCTGTCCGCCTTATGCGACGGCGAGCAGTACCGTATCAGCGTTAAGCGCGAAGCCGCTGGCAAGGTGTCCAACTACCTGCACGATCAACTGAGGGTGGGGCAGACCGTGCAGATGTTCCCGCCGGCGGGGGATTTCACGCTGGCCGAGAGCGACAAGCCTTTGCTGTTGATCAGCGGCGGCGTGGGTATCACGCCGACCTTGGCAATGCTGCAAGCAGCCTTGCAAACCGGGCGGCCAGTGCACTTCATCCACTGCGCGCGCAATGGCGCGGTGCATGCGTTCCGCGACTGGGTCGACGCGCTGGCAGCACAACACCCGCAGCTAACGCGCTTTTACTGCTATGCCGAGCCGGATGACGCCGGGCAGGCTGATGCGATTGGCCTGTTGACCGAGGACCTGCTGAGTGAATGGATGCCTCGTGAGCGCGATGTCGATGCTTACTTCCTAGGGCCCAAACCGTTCATGGCGGCGGTGAAGCGGCAGTTGATGGCGTTGGGGGTGCCAGAGCAGCAGAGCCGTTACGAGTTCTTTGGGCCAGCAGCGGCGCTGGTGTGATGACGGTGCGCCATCTTCCTTCCTGCCTATATATAAAGAAATAGAGATTTGCTCGCGCCTATCGCCAAGGGCTGCGCACAAATGGCGCAGGCCTGATTGGCCCGAAACAAACGTAGGAGCGAGCGCAGCTCGCGATGCGCCGCGCGGGCGGCGCTCGATCTCCCAGGCGCTGCACCTGTAAAGGCGAACACCTCCCAGCCCAACCGCATTTTGCCGTTGAAGGTTCCCGGGCCGAGATTGCATCAGGGCATCCAAGTGCTCGCCACAACACGGTCTGCGCCTATGAGACCGAGCGCCGCAGCTCGCGATGCGCCGCGCGGGCGGCGCTCGATCTACGCGCCACCGCATAAACCACGTCATGCCCTTGGTTGCCTCTCGCGCGGTTTACCCCCCCCCATTGAACCGACCTCATTACACCGTGTCTGATCCGCACCGAATGCACGCGCCACACGCGCAAACGCTTGCCCGGCGTGTAGACTTGCGCTCAGGCTGGCGGATCACGCAGCGACCCATTCATCGAAGGAACCGGCAATGAACGAACAAACATCGCGCCTGAATCGGGAACGGCGCTTTCTGGTGCTGTTGGGCCTGATCTGCGTTTCGCTGATCGGGGGCGCCCTCTACATGCAAGTGGTGTTGGGCGAAGCGCCTTGCCCGCTGTGCATCCTGCAGCGCTACGCGTTGTTGTTCATCGCCGTGTTTGCCTTCCTGGCCGCCGCCATGCCGGGGCGCCGCAGCCTGACCTTCTTCGAAGTGCTGGTGGTGCTCAGCGCCGTGGGCGGAATCATTGCAGCCGGCAACCATGTGTATATACTCGCCAACCCCATGGTCAGCTGCGGCATCGATACCCTGCAGCCCATCGTGGACGACCTGCCATTGGCCAAGGTCTGGCCGCTGGCATTTCAGGTAGACGGCTTCTGCAGCACGCCCTACCCACCCGTGCTGGGTCTTTCACTGGCTCAATGGGCGTTGGTGGCCTTTGTGCTGACCGCCTTGCTGGTGCCGTTGGGTATCTACCGCAACCGGCGCCAGGCCTAGACAAAAGTCCCTGATCGCCACAATTTTTTCAGGGCTATCATTCGGCTCTGAAAGTTGCTCAACGATTGATTCAGATCAACCCGCAGCCCTTGCGTGATGCGGGTTCCAGGGCTACTGCCAGGGGTGCGACAAACTGTCGCGAAGTTGAGTTTTGAGGCGCTATTGTTGCGCATTCTGTAAAAGACTGTTGCTCAATAAGTCATAGTCAAGGGTTGGCGACCTATCTACAATCGCCCCCAATTTCCGTTCGGCACTGCTTGCAAGTCGCAGGATTGAAGGAAGCCAAGGCGCTCCCTTTTGCTGACTTCGTCAAGTTTCGCCCAACGGCGATACCGGGCGGACCCCCCTCCGCGTTTTCCCGCACCAAATGGACTTGGTCTGCTGTACAGGCCTGTTGCCTACGAAACCAAAAGCACCACTAACCCGCTTCACGCCAAGGTCCTGCAGTCGGGCCCAGGCAGGGGCGGGTACGGGCGCAACATGCCTCACTTGGCAGGACGAAGTGCTGGCTACCAAAACACAAATTGCATTGAAGCAAGCTGATCTAGAGGTCGTGAGATGAGTAAAAAGCGTTACCCCAGACTGTTTGGCATATTGCCCTTTTTAGGCATGCTTTTACTCAGTGGGTGCAACTGGACCCTGCTCGACCCGAAGGGCCAGGTCGGCATTGAGCAAAAGAACCTGATCCTCATCGCGATCGGCCTGATGCTGCTGGTCGTGGTGCCGGTCATCATCATGACCGTGGTCTTCGCCTGGAAGTATCGCGCGTCCAACAAGGCTGCCACCTACACCCCTGACTGGTCGCACTCGAGCAAGATCGAGGCTGCTGTCTGGATCATCCCGATTCTGATCATCATCGTGCTGGGCTACGTGACCTACCAGTCCACCCACAAGCTCGACCCGTATCGCCCGCTGGACTCCGACGTCAAGCCGGTACAGATCGACGTGATCGCGCTGGACTGGAAGTGGCTGTTCATCTACCCGGAACAAGGCATTGCCACGGTCAACAAGATCGTCTTCCCGGCCAATACCCCGGTCAACTTCCGCGTCACCTCCGACGCTGTGATGAACTCCTTCTTCATCCCGGGCCTGGGTGGCCAGATCTACGCCATGGCGGGCATGACCACCAAGCTGCACCTGATCGCCAACGAAAACGGCGTGTTCGACGGTATCAGCGCCAACTACAGCGGTGCTGGCTTCACCGGCATGAAATTCAAGGCTACTGCCACGACTCAGGAAGACTTCGACAAGTGGGTCGCCGAGGTCAAGCAGTCGCCGAAGAAGCTGGACAAGGCCACCTACGACGCCTTGGCCAAACCAAGCGAAAACAACCCAGTCGAGCTGTATAGCGAGGCTTCGCCAGAGCAGTTCCAGCTGATCGTCGACAAGTACGAAGGCATGAACCGCGGCCGTAGCCACGAAGAAGCAGGCAGCAAAGACCTGGCCACAACCAAGGGTGTGGAATCGAGTACGCAACCAGCTGCCGGTGCAGAGGAGTAAGAGATGTTCGGTAAATTAACCCTGGAGGCGATACCCTATCACGAGCCGATAGTCATGGTGACACTCGCCATGATCGCGCTCGGTGGTATCGCTGTCGTCGGTGCTGTCACCTACTTCCGCAAGTGGTCCTACTTGTGGACTGAGTGGTTGACGACTGTCGACCACAAGAAAATCGGGGTGATGTACATCATCGTCGCGATGGTCATGCTGCTGCGCGGCTTTGCCGACGCCATCATGATGCGTACCCAGCTGGCTGCCGCTACCGGTGGCTCCGAAGGCTACCTGCCGCCTGAACACTATGACCAGATCTTCACCGCTCACGGTGTGATCATGATCATCTTCATGGCGATGCCGTTCTTCACCGGCCTGATGAACCTCGCGGTTCCTCTGCAGATCGGTGCACGTGACGTTGCCTTCCCGTTCCTGAACTCCCTGAGCTTCTACCTGCTGCTGGCAGGCGTGCTGCTGGTGAACATCTCGCTGGGCGTTGGTGAATTCGCCAAGACCGGTTGGGTTGCCTATCCGCCGCTGGCGGGCATCCAGTACAGCCCTGGGGTGGGTGTCGACTATTACATCTGGGCGCTACAGCTCTCAGGGTTGGGTACGACGCTAACGGGTGTGAACTTCCTCGTCACCGTGATGAAGATGCGCGCACCTGGCATGAAGCTGATGGACATGCCGATCTTCACCTGGACCTGCACCTGGGCCAACGTGCTGATCGTCGCTTCCTTCCCGATTCTGACCGCTGCACTGGCACTGCTGACCGTTGACCGTTATCTGGACTTCCACATTTTCACCAACGAGCTTGGTGGGAACCCGATGATGTACGTCAACCTGTTCTGGGCCTGGGGTCACCCTGAGGTTTACATCCTGATCCTGCCGGCCTTCGGCGTGTTCTCGGAAGTGACCTCGACGTTTGCCGGCAAGCGCCTGTTTGGCCACCACGCGATGATCTACGCATCGGGTGCCATTGCAATTCTGGGCTTTGCGGTCTGGCTGCACCACTTCTTCACCATGGGTGCCGGCGCCAGCGTCAACACCTTCTTCGGCCTGGCGACGATGCTGATCTCCATTCCGACCGGTGTGAAGCTGTTCAACTGGCTGTTCACCATCTACCAGGGCCGCCTGCGCTTCACCGCGCCGATTCTCTGGACCCTGGGCTTCATGATCACCTTCTCGATCGGTGGCATGACCGGCGTTCTGCTGGCCGTTCCAGGTGCTGACTTCGTGCTGCACAACAGCCTGTTCGTGATCGCTCACTTCCACAACGTGATCATCGGTGGTGCGGTATTCGGCTACATCGCCGGCTTCGCCTACTGGTTCCCGAAAGCCTTTGGTTTCACCCTGAACGAGAAGTGGGGCAAAGCTGCCTTCTGGTTCTGGATCTCGGGCTTCTACGTTGCGTTCATGCCGCTGTATGCCCTGGGCTTCATGGGTATGACCCGTCGTCTGAACCACTCCGACAACCCGCTGTGGGAACCCTACCTGTACGTAGCCGTTGTCGGCGCCGTGCTGATCCTGTTCGGTATCGCCTGCCAGCTGATCCAGCTGTACGTATCGGTTCGCGACCGTCACCAGAACATGGACGTCACCGGCGACCCATGGGGCGGCCGTACGCTGGAATGGTCGACTTCGTCGCCACCTCCGTTCTACAACTTCGCCCACATGCCTGAGAAGGTTGGCCTGGACGCCTGGCACGAAGCCAAGGAAGACGGTGTTGCCTACAAGGTGCCGGCCAAGTACGAAGCGATCCACATGCCGAGCAACACCTCTACCGGTTTGTTCATGGGCTTGTTCCTGACCATCTTCGGCTTCGCGTTCATCTGGCACATCTGGTGGCTGGTCGGCGCAAGCCTGGTTGCAACCATCGCTGTCTTCGTTCGCCACGCTGCGCGTGACGACCAGGGCTTCATGGTTCCGGCCGAAGAAGTGGCGCGCATCGAAGGCGAGCGCATGCAAGCGCTGGCCAAAGCAGGTGCTCTGCCTGCCGGCGCACGTGTCGAATCGTTTGAGCGGGTGTAATCAATGTCCAGTCAAGTAATGCACGGTGCTCATGGTCATGACCATGGGCACGACGATCACCATCACGACTCGGGCCAGATGACCGTACTGGGCTTCTGGCTGTACCTGATGACCGACTGCATCCTGTTTGCGTCGCTCTTCGCCACCTACGCGGTGCTGTCCGGCAGTTTTGCCGGCGGCCCGTCGGGTCATGACATCTTCCAGCTCGATTTCGTAGCGGTAGAAACGCTGTTCCTGCTGCTGTCCTCGATCACCTTCGGCTTCGCCATGCTGAAGATGTTCGCCGGCAGCAAGTCGGGCGTACTGGGCTGGTTGGCTGTGACCTTCCTGTTCGGTGCAGGCTTCATCGCGATGGAAATCTATGAGTTCCATCACCTGATCGGCGAGGGCTTCGGCCCGCAGCGCAGCGGTTTCCTGTCGGGCTTCTTCGCCCTGGTAGGTACCCACGGCCTGCACGTGACTGCCGGCCTGATCTGGATGGCAATCATGATGTACCAGATCAACAAGCACGGCATCACGCCGACCGCCAAGACCCGCATGAGCTGCCTGAGCCTGTTCTGGCACTTCCTGGACGTGGTCTGGATCTGCGTATTCACCGTCGTCTACCTGCTGGGAGTTCTGTAATGGCTAACGCACACGACACTCATCACGAGGGTGGCCACGGCAGCGTGAAGTCGTACATGATCGGCTTCGTCCTGTCGATCATCCTGACCGCGATTCCGTTCGGCCTGGTGATGTACCCAAGCCTGCCGAAGAACCTGACCGTTCTGATCGTTGTGGCCATGGCCGTGATCCAGGTTGTTGTACACCTTGTATACTTCCTGCACATGGACCGCTCGAAAGAGCAGCGCAACAACGTATCAACGTTCCTGTTCACCACGTTGGTGATCGCACTGCTGGTTGGCCTGTCGCTGTGGATCATGTTCAGCATCCACTTCGAAATGCTGGCCAAGTGAGGTAAGACTGCATGTCCGTTAAGCACTTTATCCAAATCACCAAACCGGGGATCATTTTCGGTAACGTGCTTTCCGTGGCAGGCGGTTTCTTCCTTGCCGCGAAGGGCCATGTGGACTTCGCCCTGCTCCTGGCGGTCATTGTGGGCACTTCTCTGGTTGTGGCGTCCGGTTGTGTGTTCAACAACTGCATCGACCGCGACATCGACCAGAAGATGGAGCGCACCAAGAACCGCGTCATGGTCCAGGGCGGCATGTCGCTGCCCCTCGCGCTGATTTACGCCACCCTGCTCGGGGTGGCGGGTTTCAGCTTGCTGTACGTTCAGGCCAACCCTCTGTCCGCGTTCTGCGCGCTGGTTGGTTTTGTGGTGTACGTCGGCTTCTACAGCCTGTGGCTCAAGCGCAAGTCGGTGCACGGCACCCTGGTTGGCAGCCTGTCCGGTGCCATGCCTCCGGTGATCGGTTACTGCGCCGTGAGCAACAGCTTCGACCTGGCTGCGGTCACCCTGCTGGTGATGTTCAGCCTGTGGCAGATGCCACACAGCTTCGCCATCGCCATCTTCCGCTTCAAGGACTACAGCGCCGCCAACATTCCGGTACTGCCGGTGGCGCGCGGTGTGCTTGCGGCGAAGAAGCAGATCGTGCTGTACGTGCTGGCCTTCCTGCTGGCCACGTTGATGCTTACCCTGGGCGGCTACGCCGGCCTCGCTTATCTGGCTGTTGCTGCTGGCATGGGCCTGTACTGGCTGTACATGGCCTGGGGTGGCTACAAGGCTGAGGATGACAGCAAGTGGGCCCGCAAGGTATTTGGCTTCTCCATTCTCACTGTCATGGCCTTGAGCTTGATGATGGGGGTGGACAGCCAGACTGCGGCCGATGTGCTGATGACTTACGCACGCTGAAATTGCTGCCTGCTTCACGAAAAGCCCCGGCCTTTGTGCCGGGGTTTTTTATTTCAGTCATAAGCCGGTGGTTGCAATCACTCTCCCTTGATTTTCCAACAATGCGTCTAAATAAATAATAAAAAACAGGGTATTGCCCTTTACAGGTAGCCCATATCGGCACTATCTTCTGTTTCAGGCCGCCCCATGCGGCCAACGTCGCTCGGACGGTTCCGGGCGCTTACGTCTCAGAGGAAGCCATGGCCAACCCAGGTTCGCCGCGCCGTTTTGCGCGCATTGATCGTCTCCCCCCCTACGTCTTCAACATCACTGCCGAACTCAAGATGGCTGCCCGCCGCCGCGGCGAGGACATCATCGACCTCAGCATGGGCAACCCTGACGGTGCCACCCCCCCGCATATCGTGGAGAAACTGGTACAGGTCGCCCAGCGTGAGGACACCCATGGCTATTCCACCTCCCGCGGCATCCCGCGGCTGCGCCGGGCCATTTCCAACTGGTACAAGGAACGCTACGAGGTCGATATCGACCCCGAAGACGAAGCCATCGTCACCATTGGTTCCAAAGAGGGCCTTGCCCACCTGATGCTGGCCACGCTCGACCAGGGCGACACGGTGCTGGTGCCCAACCCCAGCTACCCCATCCACATCTACGGGGCGGTTATTGCCGGTGCGCAGGTGCGCTCCGTGCCGTTGGTGCCGGGGGTGGACTTCTTCAACGAGCTGGAACGGGCCATCCGCGAGTCGATCCCCAAGCCCAAGATGATGATCCTGGGTTTCCCGTCCAACCCGACCGCCCAGTGCGTGGAGCTGGACTTCTTCGAGCGGGTGGTGGCCCTGGCCAAGCAGTACGGGGTGCTGGTGGTGCATGACCTGGCCTATGCCGACATCGTCTACGACGGCTGGAAGGCCCCGTCGATCATGCAGGTGCCGGGCGCCAAGGACGTTGCAGTGGAGTTTTTCACGCTGTCCAAGAGCTACAACATGGCCGGCTGGCGTATCGGCTTCATGGTCGGCAACCCGGAACTGGTCAACGCCCTGGCGCGCATCAAGAGCTACCACGACTACGGCACCTTCACCCCCCTGCAGGTAGCGGCCATTGCCGCGTTGGAAGGTGACCAGCAGTGTGTGCGTGACATCGCCGAGCAGTACCGCCAGCGCCGCAACCTGCTGGTGAAGGGGCTGCACGAGCTGGGCTGGATGGTCGAGAACCCCAAGGCGTCGATGTACGTGTGGGCCAAGATCCCGCCGCAGTATGCGCACCTGGGGTCGCTGGAGTTTGCCAAGAAACTGTTGGCCGAGGCCAAGGTGTGCGTGTCGCCGGGTATCGGTTTTGGCGACTACGGTGACGATCATGTGCGCTTCGCGCTGATCGAGAACCAGGACCGCATTCGCCAGGCCATACGCGGCATCCGCCAGATGTTCCGTGCCGACAGCGCGCCTCGCGCGTAAAGCCCTCGGGGCCGCATCGCGGCCCCACTAAGACCTACGGGATTCGCTTCCGCCTGCTCCCCGCATGCTGCCGCCTCTATCTTGACCACTCATTTCTCCCCACAGAGACCCTCCAATGAGTGTATTTACCGCCTACTTCTGCGGCACCGGCTCGCACCGCTTCGACGACGCAAACCCCAACTTCTGGAATGGAGAACTGGTTTCAACGCTGGCCAACAATGACCAGGGCCGCGAGTTCGCCCACTGGATCGCCGTGGACGGCCCCGGCAGCGGCAACCTTCAGGATGACCAACTGTTCGTTGAGCCCGGCGGCTACTTCAACTGGACCGGCCAGTTGTTCGGGCGTGGCTGGGAGGAGAACGTCAACCATGTGCTGCAGGTGATCAAGGGCGAAAGCAACTGGCAACGCACCAAGCTCAGCGAAGCCGACTACGAGCGGCTGAAAAATGCCGGCGTACCGGTGCCCGAGGTGGCCTCCACGGCATCCTGGTTCTGGCGCACCTACGATTATGGCGACCGCCACCCGACGCCCCAGGAACTTCAGGAGCGCATCATCGGTATGTTCCGCAAGCCGCGCCTGCCCACCCAGGTCAACCTGGTGGGCTGGAGCCGTGGCGGCATCAGCTGCCACATGCTGGCCAATGCCATGGCTCAGGACCCCGTGCTGCGGGACATCCCGGTGAACATCTTTGCCATCGACCCGGTGCCGGGCGTGGGGAACGTTCAGCGTGAACGGGTTGCCTTGGGCAGCAATGTGCGCGAGTACGTGGGGTTCTACTCCAGGGACGAGCGCTCCAAAGGATTTGCCTGCGTGGTCCCGTAGGTGGAGGAGGGGACACGGATCTGCATCTACCCTATGCCAGGGCGCCATGCCACGCTGGTGGGCAATGCCTCCATCGACGGCGCGGGGGTGGGCAAGCTGCTGGTGGAGCCAGGGCTGATCGTGCGGCATTACGCCGAGGTGTGCCTGGCGCGCTGGGGGGTTGAGCTTGCCGGCCGGCTGGGGCTCAGCGATGCCCAGGTGATGGGGTACCACCAGGCGATCGCTGCGCGTGAGGGCCAGTACCAGGACATGCGCCGGGTGTCTTACACCGTGATCACCGAGGGCAGCCAGCACGACCGGCTGGTGCACGAGGGGAGCAGGCAGACGGGTTTCAGCCAGGTGTGCGGCGATGGCTACGAGCCCACTGCGGGCCTAGGGCTGCAGCAGTGTGACGTGAATACCTACAAGGCGCTGTGCTGAGTGCCCGCGCGACAGGGCCTGCCCCTGTCGCCACGCAGGGATGGCGATGGACGGCGATTATTTTTGCATTCCCCCTCTATTCAGCCACCCCTGCTTGGACTGAGAATGGCGCCGCGGGCTCAGCCCGATAACAACAACCTTCCCTCCGTGCCATCATGTCCGAATATAACCCTTGCCTTGACTGCGGCGCTTGCTGCGGGTACTTCCGTGTGTCCTTCTTCTGGGGTGAGTGCCAGTCTTCCGGTGGCCTTGTGCCGGACGACCTGGTGGTGCAGATCAACCCCACCCGCGTCGCCATGATCGGCACCGATGCCAAGCCGTGCCGCTGCATCAGCCTGAAAGGCGAGATCGGGCAGGAGGTGGCGTGCACCATCTATGAAAACCGCTCCAGCCCTTGCCGTGAGTTCGATGCGTCCTGGGAGGGTGGCGTGCACAACCCCAGCTGCGACGCAGCGCGAGCGGCCTACGGCCTGCCCCCATTGACCCCGCCTGGGGCCAACGAGCCGCACTGGCCGGATGATGGGGCTGAGGTGGCTTGAGGCTGAGGTGGCCAGTTCGCACGTGACCCCATGCAAATCCGTCTCTGGCCGGTCATCCTTGCTGCACTTCGGCAGGCACTAAAAGCGTCGTGTACGCTGGCACAGGCCACATTGGCCCGAAACAAACGTAGGAGCGAGCAAAGCTCGCGATGCGCCGCGCG